>JAKBCT010000088.1 GCA_021807655.1 Actinomycetes bacterium
ACTCGACGCCATATCCACTGTCTCCCGCGCTCGCGGTGAACACAACACCCGGGTGGCTGTAGGAACCGTCGTAGCTGGTCTCACCCGAAAACTCGTTGGCTCCGTAACTGTTCGAGACCACGTTCGCAATCTGGCCCGCGTAGTAAGCGGCGGCAGAAAGGTCAGCAATACTCGCGGAGTTCGCCTCGACTAGCAAGATATTGCAATTCGGGCATATGGCCGAGACCATGTCGAGGTCGAGCGAAATTTCCTCGGACCACGAAGAACTGTTCTTCGGCAAAACGGTTGTGCCGGTCTGGGAAACCTGTTGGAACTGACCCGTCACAAATGGCGGGATATGCCAATGTGACCTATACATGTTCACATCCTGCAGGGCGTTCGGGTCGTTGTACGCATCGACGATCGCGACCGTCTGTCCTTTACCGTAATTTGCGGAATCCGAAGTCAGTCCGTAGGCCAATTGAAGGTCAGCGGGCTGATAGCCCGACGGCGTTCCACCACCACCTCCGCCTCCGCCACCGGGTCCCTTCCCGGACCCTTTCCCGTTGTTTCCAACGGGTACGTGTGTCCCATGCCAGTTGACTCCCGGATTGAGTAACTGAATGGCGTCGCAGTTGGCGACACCGCTCGCCGCAGCGGGGAGACAAACCGGCGCGTACGCACCGGCGCTCCCGGCGCCGGAGCCCGACGAGGCGATGCTCGGCACGATCGTGAATGACACGACCGCGAGCGTGGCCGCAACCCCCAAGAGCCTGTACGTTCGCATCACGCCTCCTCGCTGCAGCCATGACTTCTCGTCGTGGCCGACGATGCCGCCATTACATCGACGCACCCACGGGTAATCGTACGCCCTCGATCGATCTCGATTCCACGGTTTTCCCGTGGCTCGCACAGCGCGTGACCACTCGCTGAGAAACCCTTACCCATCAGCGGATCTGCGCCTCACCCAACCACGGCGACGACTCGGCTAGGTCAAACGCTCGTCGACTCGCTCACCACGCAGGCAAGGACTACGAATCCGGCGTCGTCCGACGAGCCACCTCGCGCATCCTCGGCGTACGGCTCGGGTGATGGCGGCTGGAACAGGGTCGAGCGGCGCGCAACGACGGTTACGCCACTGCGCTCGAGTAGCTGGGTGATCTCGTCCACGGTGGAAAAGACGGCGTCGCGGTAAAAGGGGTTGCCGTCACGGCCCATCGCCTGATAGCGCAACCCCCAGGGGCTGTCGCGCGGCACGAAGGCAACGATCAGTCGACCACCGGGGCGAAGCACCCGACGGGCCTCGCTCACGACCACTTCGGGGCGTTGCACGAAGCAGAGCGTGGCGATGAGTACGACCGCGTCGAAGGTGCCGTCGGGAAACGGCAGCTGTTCGCCCGTGCCTTGGGCGACGCGCACCCCACGACCGCGGGCGAAGGCGAGCGGCGCGAATGCGACGTCGACGCTGACCTCGATCTCGAGTGCGGTCGCGAATCGGCCCGTCCCGACCCCGACCTCGAGCCGCGGCTGACCGGTCCCGTCGAGCAGCGGTCGAAGGGCCGCCAACTCACAGTCGAAGAGCACGCGACCGGCCGGCGAGTCGTACCACGCGTCGTAGCGGTCGCTCAGTGTCTCAAAGGCCGAAGCCTCCTCGGGTGTTCGCTGGGTCACGCGAGCCCCTTTGAGCGCGAACCCGCCTCGCAGACGTACCGACCGGCGGCGCGTAGCGCTCCCACACCGTCGCCGGGTGGCGACGGGTGCGCCGGCCCGGTCTCCGCGGGTCGTGAGACACAGCCGACGTCACGCCGATCCATTCGCCACAGCAGCGACGCACGCAGGGCCAGCGCGACGCCAAAGAATCGGTCACGCGACACGGTGCAGTTGAAGCGCCACGCCCTTGATCACGAATGACGCGAGGAAGACCGGCAACACGCTCTTGCCGGTGCACCGGTAGGTGATGACCTGTCCCTCGGCGGCGTCAAAGGTGCGCCGCCGGCTCGACTTACGACGATGGCGAACCTGCAGGGTGTGGTGCCCCGCCTCGATCGCTACAGCGGTCGTGTGATTCATCGCCACGGTGCCCATGGCCCGGCCATCAACGATGATGTCATAGGTATCGCGCCTCACCTCGACGCCGATGGATTTGTGCGTCACTTTGAGCGTTGCGGTCATGATCGATTCCCACCTGCTCCTGGCCACCCGGCCCGGACATTGCCCCTGTCTGGACCGTACCGCATCGTCGATCCGAACACGAATGTGCGGCCGTTGACAATCGTCCCGTGTCGGGTTGACCGACGTGCCCGTGATGCACTCGCCTCACACGCACGTCTTGACGCGACCCGCGTGAGGTCAGTCGTTGGTGTCGCCCTACGCGCGAGCGCCTACCACTCGAACGTCGGCGGCGGCGCCTCGTGCGCGTCCTGCCAGGCAATGACGCGGTTACGAAGGACGCCGAGCTTCTCGATCTGCGCCTCGACGACGTCGCCGGGCTTGAGGTAGTTGGCGAAGGGGTCGTCGCTGCTCGCGGCGACGCCGGCGATCGTCCCCGTGGTCAGCAGGTCGCCGGCGCTGTAGGTCTGGGGCGAGTGATAGGCCACCAACTGCGGGATCGACACCGACATGTGGCTCGTGTTGGACTTCTGGCGGACCTGGCCGTTGACACGGAGTTCCATGTCCAGATTGTGGGGATCGCCGACCTCGTCGGCCGTGACGATGTACGGGCCGATCGGACAGAACGTGTCGATCGCCTTGGAGAAGGAGAAGACCCCGGACTCCATCTCTCGGCGCTGGATGTCGCGCGCGGTGATGTCGTTGAAGATGAGATACCCAGCGATGTGCTCGGCCGCCTGCTCGGCGTGGAAGAACTTGCCGGGCTTGCCGATGACGATCGCCATCTCCAGTTCGTAGTCCAGCTCGTTGGTCAGTTCCCCGGGGTACACGACCGAATCCTCGGGACCGACGATCGCGTCGACGTTCTGAAAGAAGACGATTCCCTTGTTCACGGGGTGGGACCAGTTCACCCGAACGAGGTCGTTGTGGTGCTCTACGAAGTTTCCCGCCGTGTGGAAGAACTTCTTGGGGACGATCGGCGCGCGCAAGCGGGCGTCGCTCAGACGCACGACCTCGCCGGTCTCTTGGACGCGGCCCTCCCGTTCGAAGTACCCGCGCATCGAATCACAGTCGAATTCAACGATGACGTCGTCTTCGAGGCGTCCGACCCGTCCGGGCCTCCCCGCATCAAACGTGACCAATTTCATACTTTCCCCTCTCTGTCCGATTGAGACCAATCAGTAAATGACCCCCGGGCCGCTTCGGGAACCGGGATTCGAAACGTGCGCAGCAACAACGCGAGGGCCTGGTAGTAGCCGACGAGGACGACGAGCTCGACCGCGGTCACCTGGCCGAGGGCATCCTCGAGCCGCGCGTACTGCTCGTCATCGAGGTCTCCGTGGGCCAGAATCGCGTCCACCGCACCCCATACCGCCGCCGCGCTCGCCGAAAGTTCCGTCGGGCGCTCACCGGCGCGAAGCGCCCCGAGCGTCGCCTCGTCGATTCCCGCGCCGCGCGCGACGCGTTCGTGCGCGAACCACTCGAACTGGCTTCGGTGGTGCGCGGCGATCTGAAGAATCGCCAGTTCGCGATCTCGGTCCGTCAGCGTCGTGGCGTAGCGGATCGCGGAGCCGAGCGACTGCAGGGTCCCGCCGACGGCCGGGCTCACCAGCATCGCGTTGAAGGGACCCTCGAGTCGGCCGTCGACCGTCGTGATCGGCGACGACGTCGTGTCGGCCGCTCGCGGGCCGCCGACGATCGCGTCGTAGACCACGCGCCGCTCGTCGTCCAGCTCGTCGCGCGTGGGCCAGGGCAGACGGCCGTGGGTGGGTTCGGTCACGACGGCTCCTTGGCGAACGTCGTCGTGAGTTCCCCGAGTCCCTCGATCTCGCTGACGAGCACGTCGTCAACGCCCAGGTAGCGCGGCGGTTCGCGCCGATTTCCAACGCCGGCTGGGGTGCCCGTGAAGATGAGGTCACCCGGCAGCAACGTCACGACCGAAGACAGACGAGCCACGAGTTCCGCGACGTTCCAGATCAGCAGCGAGGTCCGCGAGTCCTGCATCACCTCGCCGTTCACGCGACACGAAATGTGAAGGTCATCGCGGTTGGCGACCGACTCGGTGGGGACGAGAAACGGTCCGGTCGGACCGAAGTTCGTGAATGACTTGCCGAGGCTCCACTGGGGCGAGCGTCCC
>JAKBCT010000089.1 GCA_021807655.1 Actinomycetes bacterium
CGAGGAGGTGTTGCGCCGGGCCCAGCGGGCCGCGAATGCCTCGCTCGACCCGGCGAACGCGATCACGATCTACAAGAACAACTCCGACGGCAAGGGCAACTCCTACGGCTGTCACGAGAACTACCTAGTGGAGCGGTCCGTCGACTTCGGTGACATCGTCCGTGCCCTCGTACCCCACTTCATCTCGCGTCAGATCGTCATCGGCGCCGGCAAGGTGGGCGTCGAGACCGATCGACCCCGGGCGACGCGTCCAGCCTTCCAGGTCAGTCAGCGCGCGGAGTTCTTCGAGGAGGTGGTGGGCCTCGAGACGACCCTCAAGCGACCGATCATCAATACCCGCGACGAGACCCACGGCGACGCCGAGCGCTTCCGACGGCTGCACGTCATCATCGGTGACGCGAACCTCAGCCAGTACGCGAGCGCCGTGAAACTCGGTGCGACGGCTCTCCTGCTCGCCGCCCTCGAGGACCAGGGACTACGCGGTTTCCCGCCCGCGCCGCGTGACCCGGTACGGGCGGTACGCGCCTTCGCGGCCGACCCCACGCTGCGAACCACGGTCGAGTGCGTCGACGAACGTTCGCGCACCGCGTGGGACTTCCAAGATCAGCTGTGGACCCTCGCAGAACGCTACGTCGACGAGCGCGGTGGCGCCGCGGTCGCCGAGCACGACGAGGTGCGCTTCATCCTGGACCAGTGGCGCGAGATGCTCGACGGCGTGCGAGACGACCCCGCTTCGGTCGCCGATCGAGTCGACTGGGTGGCCAAACAACGCATCGTCGACGGTTACCGCGAGCGCTACGACCTCGCCGCGGACGACGCGCGTCTTCGCGCGATCGACCTGCAGTACCACGATCTGCGACCCGAACGGTCGCTCGCCGCGCGCGTCGGACTGCGCCGTCTCTTCGACGAGCCGGCGATCGACGCCGCGGTGAACGAGCCCCCGCCGTCCACCCGGGCCTACTTCCGCGGCCAGTGCGTCACCCGGTTTGCGGGCGAGATCGCCGCGGCGAATTGGGACTCCGTGGTCTTTGATCTCGGGGACGGCCCCCTACAACGCGTGCCGATGCCCGACCCCTTACGCGGAACCGCCGCGATGACCGCCCACCTTTTTGAAACGAATTCATCGGCCATAGACCTCTTGGCCGCGTTGGGCGGGTAGAACTAAGGGCATGGCTGAACAAGAACGGATCCAGAAACAGCGTGTCTCGCGTGCGACGGAGTCGGCGCCCGAGGTGAGCGTCGACACGTCCAAGGGCGAACAACTCAAGGCCGATCTGGATGACCTGCTCGACGAGATCGACGAGGTCCTCGAGGAGAACGCCGAGGAGTTCGTGCGCAACTACGTTCAAAAGGGTGGTGAGTAGATGGGACTGCCGCTCTTCAGCGCCAGTGACGATCCCGGACCCTCGTTTCTCCGATTCGCGGAACGCTCCGGCCTGGTGGAAGCACGGTCGGGTACTGAGCCCGCCGGACGCCACGCCACCACCGTCATCGCCGTGCGATACGTCGGCGGCGTGGTCATGGTCGGCGACCGCCAGGCCACGAGCAGTTACATCGCGAGCCGTGACGTTCGAAAGATCGAGGCGGCCGACCGGTTCACGGCCCTGGCGATCTCGGGGAGCGCGGCGCGCGGGATGGAGTTCATCCGCATGGCCCAGCTGTCCTTTGAGCACTACGAGAAGATGACCGACATGTCGCTCAGCCTCGAGGGCAAGGCCAACTACCTGTCGCCGATCATCCAGCGAAACAACCTGAGCACGCCACTGACCGTGATCCCGCTGCTCGCCGGATGGGATCCCAGCCGTCGCGACGGACGGATCTTCGAGTACGACGGCGCCGGTGGCTGCTACGAGCGACGCGACTTCGCGACCATCGGATCGGGCACGCCGTTCGCCGAGAGCGCGCTGCGCCTCGGCTTTCGCACCGACCTGGACCGCGAGGCGGCCCTCGAGCTCGGTGCCCTGGCCATCTACGAGGCGGGGGACAACGACCCGAGCACCGGGGGACCCGACTTCGTTCGCAACCTCTTTCCCATGGTCATCATCCTCGACGAGTACGGATTCGCCGAGTTACCCGCCGACGAGGTCGCCCAGCGCTTCGTCGCGATCAACGAGCGTCGCACCCAGAGCCAGGGCGTCGCGGGGGGTTCGCTGCGATGAGCAACTACTTCTACGTCTCGCCCGAGCAACTCATCAAGGACCGAGCCGAGTTCGCCCAGAAGGGCATCGCGCGCGGTCGGTCCATCGTTGCGGCGATCTACGACGTCGGCGTACTGATGGTGGCGGAGAATCCGTCGGCGTCTCTTAACAAGATCTCGGAGATCTACGACCGGATCGCCTTCGCCGGCGTGGGCAAATACAACGAGTTCGACCGACTGCGCGAGGCGGGGATCCGCTGGGCCGACGGTACGGGTTTCACCTACTCGCGTGAGGACGTGGACGCGCGAGCCCTGGCGAACTACTACGCCCAGCACATCGGCGACATGTTCACCGAGGGACAAAAGCCCCTTGAGGTCGAGGTGCTCGTCGCCCAACTCGGTACCGCGATCCGTCCGACGAAGCTCTTTCGCATCGCCTACGAGGGGACGATCTCCGACGAAACCCGCTTCGCGGTCCTCGGGGGAGACTCCGAGACGATCAAGGGGCGCTTCAGCGCCGCCGAGACCGACCTCGAGCCGCTCGACGTCACGCTTCGTAACGCGGTGGCCGCACTCGCCGGCGCCGACCGCAAGATCGACGTGGTCGACCTGGAGGTCTGCGTGCTCCAGGACATGGGTGACCGGCGCACCTTCACGAGACTGACCGACGAACGAGTCGCGGCACTGCTCGGGACGTGACCTGATGCTCCGGCGGATCTTCGGCATCGAAACCGAATACGGGGTGACGTTTTCGCTCCGGGGTCAGCGACGGCTTAGTCCCGACGAGGTCTCGCGCTTCCTCTTTCGCAAGGTCGTCGCCTGGGGCCGATCGAGCAACGTCTTTCTCGAGAACGGGAGTCGCCTCTACCTCGACGTCGGCAGCCACCCCGAGTACGCGACCGCCGAATGCGACACGCTGAGCGACCTCGTCGCCCAGGACAAAGCGGGCGAGGCCATACTGCGAGAACTGGTCACCTACGCCCAGGAGCAACTGACCAACGAGGGCGTGCGCGGCGACATCTACCTCTTTAAGAACAACACCGATTCTTCGGGCAACTCCTACGGCTGTCACGAGAACTACTGCATCGAACGCTTCGACGACCTGTCACGCCTCGAGCAGGTCTTTATCCCCTTCCTGATCAGTCGACAGATCTTTGCCGGAGCGGGCAAGGTGGTGACCACGCCGCGCGGCACCACGTACTCGATGAGCCAACGAGCCGAGCACATCTGGGAGTCGATCTCCTCGGCGACGACGCGCAGCCGGCCGATCATCAATACGCGCGACGAGCCCCACGCCGACCCGGAGCGATACCGACGGCTCCACGTCATCGTCGGCGACTCGAACATGAGCGAGTTCGCGACGTTCCTCAAGGTCGGCACGGCGTCGGTCGTACTCGCGATGATCGAGGACCGCACGACGGTGCTGCGCGACTACAACCTCGCGTCGCCGATCAACGCGCTGCGCGACATCTCCTACGACCTGTGGAGCAAGGAACCGATCAAACTGGTCTCCGGGCGCGACATGACCGCGATCGAGATTCAAGACGACCTCTGCGAGCGGGCCGAACAGTTCGCCCTGAGTCGCGACCTACCCGACGACCAGGCGCTCGCGGTCCGGCTCTGGCGCCAGATGATCGACGACTATCGCGTCGACCCGATGTCCCTCGCCGACCGAGTCGACTGGATCGCCAAGCTGCAGATCATCGAACGCGAACGAGAACGTCACGGCCTCGCGCTGAGCGATCCCAAGATTGCCCTGATCGACCTGCTCTATCACGACACGAGCGTGGACCGAGGGCTCTACTACCGCCGCCAGCAGCGCGATCACTTCCGCCGCTTCGTGACCGATGACGACATCTCACGCGCCGCGACCGAGGCGCCGTTGACGACGCGCGCGCGAATGCGCGGCGCCTTCATCCGCGCGGCCAAAGAGTGGCGACGCGACTACACGGTCGACTGGGTGCACCTCAAGCTCAACGACGAGTTGCAGCGCACCATTTTGTTAAAGGATCCCTTTAAGAGCACCGACGACCGGTT
>JAKBCT010000090.1 GCA_021807655.1 Actinomycetes bacterium
TCGGTCCAGCCAGATGCCCGATGTCGTTCCCACCTCGCCCGCCGCACCGCTGGCGAGCCAGACAGCGGTGTCGGCGCCGTCGTCGACGTGGCGCAGCAGTGGCCCCAGCCGATGAAATGTCGGCAGCGAGGTGGCCAGACCCGGCGTGTCGGTCCATCCGGGGTGCATCACGTAACTGCGCACACCATCACGGGCCCATCGTCGTGACCATTCGTGCGCGAGAAGCACCTGGGCCCGCTTAGCCCTTGCGTACGCCTTGACTCCGTCGTAGCCGTCGGGACCCATCTCGAGCCGCGCGAGTTCGAATCGTTCGGTGTACATGCCGCCCGACGCCACCGTCACGATCGTCGATTCACCGACCCCGCGTAACAGGGGCGCGAGCCGCCAGGTGAGTCGGAACGGAGCCAACACGTGGGTCGCCACCGTCATCTCCAAGCCGTCGCTCGTGGCGACGTAGTCATGGCCGAGTGCCCCGGCGCTGTGGATGATCCCGTGCAGACCGGCTCGATGCTCGCCAATGCGCCGGGCGAGGTCGTCGACGCGTGCGAAGTCGGTCAGATCCAGCGCGGCCACTCGCACGGCGGTGCCGCCGGCGCGGATTCGTTCCGCCAGTTGCTCGAGGCGACCCTCGTGGCGCCCGGTGATCCACAGATCAGCCCCCGCGCGGGCCAGAGCGAGCGCACTCGCTCGTCCGATCCCCGAGGACGCGCCCGTCACGAGCATCGTGCGCCCCTCCATGGACGCCACGGGACGCCAGTCCTGGGTGGCGCGCCGAAGGGCCACCCCTACACGGCTGAAACTCGCCACGATGGTGGCTTCGAGTGCCGCGTCGAGCAGTTCGGCACCGAAGTGGCTGCCCCTTGACCAGGCACGAGGGGTTTTTAAGGTCACGTTTCTGATTTTAGTGCTAAATTAATCCTTCGCCGCCGGCGTCGTGCACCGTGCTGGCTCTGACGACGGGACGTACTTCGCCATGCGCATCGCCATCATCGGCTCCGGCATTGCTGGCCTGACCTGTGCCCACCTGCTCTCGCGACACCACGACGTGACGGTCTTCGAGCTCGACTCGCGGCCCGGCGGGCACGCACACACCGTGGACGTGACGATCGCGGACGAGACACACACGGTCGACACCGGTTTCATCGTCTACAACGAACGCAACTATCCGGGCCTGACCCGTCTCTTCGCCAACCTCGGGGTCGCCACGTCACCTAGCGACATGAGTTTTTCGGTGAGTGATCCTCGACGCGGACTCGAGTGGCGGTCGAGCACGCTCAACACGGTCTTCGCCCAGCGGCGCAATCTTTGGGATCGTGATTTCGTCACGATGCTCGCCAACATCGTCTCCTTTAACCGCCGGGCCCGCCAACTTCTCACCGATGGCCGCATCTCACACAGCCTGAGCCTGCGTGAGATGCTCGAGGCCGGGCCGTGGTCCGAGCACCTTCGCGAGTGGTACCTCGCGCCAATGGTCTCGGCGATCTGGTCGGCGCCAATGGTCGACGCCCTCGATATCCCGGCCGCGACCTTCGCGCGCTTCTTCGACAACCACGGGCTGCTCTCGCTGAGCGGCCGACCGCACTGGCGCACGGTCGTGGGCGGATCTCGCGCCTACGTTGAGAAAATCGCCGCGCCACTCGGACGACGCCTGCGAGTGAATACGTCGGTCGCTAAGGTGACGCGTCGCCGCGAGGGCGTCGAGGTCGTGAGCGACGCCTTTGGACCCGAGACGTTCGACCACGTGGTTCTCGCGGCCCACAGCGACCAGAGCCTGGCGCTGCTGAGCGATCCCAGCGAAGCCGAGCGCGAGATTCTCGGGGCGATTCGCTATCAGCCCAGCGCCGTCGTCCTGCACACTGATGAGACGCTCCTGCCGCGCTCGCGCCGCGCCTGGGCGAGCTGGAACTACCGGCTCGGCGTCGACGAATCGGCCGCGACGGTCACGTACCACATGAATCAGCTCCAATCGATTCCCACGCGTCACCAGATCCTGGTCAGTTTGAACCAGACTGATCGTATCGACGCGGGGCGGATCCTGGGCGAGTTCGATTACTCCCACCCCGTGCTGGACGAGGGTGCGATCGCCGCGCAGGGCAGAGTCGCCGAGATCGACGGCCAGCGCGGCACGTGGTTTGCCGGTGCGTACTGGGGATACGGTTTTCACGAGGACGGCGTCCAGAGCGCCCTGCGCGTGTGCCGCCACTTCGGAGTAGAACTGTGACGCAGATGAGAAGCGCCCTCTACGAAGGAGTGGTCCGTCACCGCCGGCTCGCTCCGGTTCCCCACGAGTTCACGTACCGAGTCGTCCTGCCGTTGATCGACCTTGACGAGTTGGACGCCGTCTGCGCGCTGCACCCCTGGTGGGCGCGTGAGCGGGTGCGTCCCGTCACCTACCGGCGACGCGACTTCTTTGGGCCGGCGGAACTTGGTCTGGAGGAGGCGCTGCGTGAGAAGGTCGCTCGCGAACGTGGTGAGCGGCCCGTCGGGCCGATCGCGATGCTCGCCCACCCGAGGATCTGGGGTTGGCAGTTCAACCCGATCTCCCTGTACTACTGCTACGACGATGCAGGGGCGAGCGTCGAGTCACTGCTCGCCCAGGTGACCAACACGCCCTGGCGCGAGAGCCACGCGTACGTGCTGGGTGCGCCGGGAACGCACCGGGTCGACAAGGCCATGCACGTCTCGCCGTTCATGAGCATGAAGGCCCACTACGACATTTCCTACGACGACCCGACGAGCGACCTGCACCTGAGCGTGAACGTGATCGAAGAGGGCGAGCTGGTTCTCGAGACCTCACTGGATCTCACTCGTCGCGAGATCACTCGTCGAGACCTGGGTCGCGTGCTGTGGGACTACCCGCTCATGACCGCACGAGTCTCGCTGGGCATCTACCACCAGGCGGCGAGACTGTGGCGCTCGGGAGTGCCCTTCGTCGCCCACCCCGCGCGCCGACGCACCAACGGATCGCCGAAGCGTTTGGCGTCGTCCAAGGGCGGCCGTCGTGCCTGACGACGCCACGTCGCTCTCGATCGATCAGTCGGACTCGCTGGCGAGCCTCGTCGACGCCTCGCAAAGCAAGAACCGCGGAGCGCGGCGGCTTCTCTTCGCCCTGGCGCGACGCTCGCGTGGTGGACGACTCATCGTGCGTGACGCGCACGGCGCCGTCGAACTGGGCCGCGGCGCACTCGTCGCCCAGGTCGACGTCCACGACCAGCGCGCCTACCAAGCCCTCCTTCGACGCGGTTCGCTCGGCCTGGGCATCGGCTACCTCGAAGGCTGGTGGGACTGCGACGACCTGGTGACCCTGGTGCGAATCCTGGTGCGTGGCCGTGGACGGCTTGGTCGCGTCCAGGATGCGGTGGGTCGCCTGGTTAGTCGCGTGGCCGATCCCTTTCGGCGCCGTCGGCGACGCCCACCGACCCTTGACCGGCGTTTCGTTCAGGCTCACTACGACATCGGCAACGAGTTCTTCTCACTCATGCTCGATCCGACGATGAGTTACTCGTGCGCTGTGTTCGACCGCGCGGACGACACGCTGGAGAGTGCGTCGCTGTCCAAGCTCGATCGCCTCTGTCGCAAACTCTCCTTAGGTGCGAACGATCACGTGCTCGAGATCGGCACCGGTTGGGGCGGCTTCGCGGTCTTTGCGGCGTCGCGCTACGGCTGTCGCGTGACCACGACCACCATCTCGGCCGAGCAGTATGACTACGCAACGCGCTTGGTCGCCGAGCGTGGACTCGCCGAGCGCGTCACCGTATTGAACAAGGACTACCGCGAGCTTCGCGGCACGTTCGACAAACTTGTCTCGATCGAAATGATCGAGGCCGTCGACTGGCGCGACGTACCGGGGTTCTTTCGCGCGTGCTCGCGTCTGCTCGCGCCCGACGGCCTGATGGCGTTGCAGGCGATCACGATCGAGGACGCGAGCTATGACCGAGCTAAGACGACCACCGACTTCATCAAGGGCTTCGTGTTCCCGGGCGGCTGCCTGCCGTCGATGACGTCACTGACCACCGCGAGTGCGCGGGCACATCTGAGCGTGATCGACGTCGAGGACATCGGCCGCCACTACGCCGAGACCCTGCGGCGATGGCGCGAGAACTTCGAGGCGCACCGCGACGCGGTGCGCGTGCTCGGCTACGGCGAGCGATTCGAAC
>JAKBCT010000013.1:0-2137 GCA_021807655.1 Actinomycetes bacterium
CGGCGCCGCGACCGATCGCTCGGCATTGCGACGCTGTTCTCGACGTTTGAGGGGCTCGACGGCGGCGCCGACTGGGAGGGAACGGAGCCCTTCATCAGCGACGTCGAGTTCGACCAGGCGGTGAAACTCGACTTCGAGCGTGAGATGCTCGGCACGTATATTTCGGACCATCCGCTCTACGCGGTCGCGGACGCGCTGGCCGCGCGAACCGACGGATCGATCGACTCGGTTCGCGAGCGGGCCGAAGAGCTGTCCCTGGCCGGACGACCGGTCACCATTGGTGGGTTGCTCGCCGAAGTGCAGGTCCGTACCACCCGAGCCGGTCAGCAGTACGCACGAGTCGTGGTGGAGGACCTCGGCGGTTCCCTGGAGGTCATCATCTCGGCGCGCAAGTTTGACGAGTTGAGCGGCTACCTGACCAAGGACAACGTTGTCCTGCTGAAGGGTCGAATCGACCTGCGCGACGACGAGGTTCGCTTCAGCGTCCTTGATCTCACGATGCTGCCGCGCGACGGCGACGAAGGCGAACTGCGGCTCGCGCTGCGTACTCAGGACCTGACCGCCCCGGCGATTGCCACGCTGCGTGAGATTCTCGCTCGCCATCCGGGCAAATCGCCGGTAATCGTGGAAACCGGCACCAGCGGCAAGGCGTTCAAGCTGGGTCCCGAGTTCAGCGTGAACATCGCGGCCGTGGTGGGCGATCTGCGCTCCGAATTTGGCCGAAACGTCATTCGGGCCTAGGGGCTGATGCCTACCGCGCGAGTCCCGTAGAATGGGGCCTATGGCGATGATGGTGACGACGAAAGATACGACGGCCTTGAGCGACGCGGAATTGGCCGAGATGGCCGATCTGTGCGTGGACCGCGAGCCCAATTTCGACATCGGCTTCCTGTCTAAGCAGCGCGAGGAATGGGTGCTGGTGACCCACGCCCGCGAAGGGTCAAAGTTGCGCGGCTATTCGTTCAGCACACTCGAACGGATCGGCGGTACCCCGTCGCTGCTGATCGGCCTGTTACTCGTTGATCGCAACGCCAAGGCGGATCAAACGCTCCGCGCCGTTCTCCACGACCAGTTTCGTCGAGCCCTGCTGGCCTTTCCCGACGAAGACGTGCTGCTCGGCGCGCGGTTGTCGTCGCCCGACGGGTTTCGGGCGTTCGCGGGCCTCGAGGATGTTGTCCCACGTCAGGGCTACAAGCCGACCGGGGAAGATCGGGCGTGGGGCCGTCGACTGGCCAAGCGATTTGGCGCCGAGAAAGCAATCGACGACCATACGTTCGTCATGAGCGTTCCGCTGGGACCGGTCGGCTGCCTCGACTACGTGACGTCCAAGGCGGCCCTGCCCGAGGGCGCCGAGGACTTTTTTGTGGGACTCCGTCCCGATCAGGGGCAACGGCTGGTCGTCTTCGGCTGGGCGATGGCTGAAGCGCTCGCCTCGGGCAAGTTGCCCCGCTGATCAGCCGCGAGGAAGCAGTCCCGTACAGCTCTTGTAGCAGTGTCCGTCAACCGGGCGCGACAGCGTGGTCAACACGTACGCGGGTCGAAAGCCCAGGGATGTCGCGAGGTCCTTACCCGCGAGTGACGCACGCCGCGTGGCTTCCATAGTTCGAATGGCGTGGACGTCTTCGCACACCAGCCACACATCATCGCCGAACCAGCCAAATCGGACCCACGTTGAACCGTCGTCGTGACGCCGCAGCAACTGGGGGCCCCGATCGGCGGCGATGAGGGCCACACTGGGTCGCTCGCCGCGAAACTCCCAGTAGGGGGCACTCGGCCCGCGAAAGCCGAACAGTGGTCCATCGGCGGGCGTCACGAGGTCGGCGAGCCATTGGCGAATGCGGCGGCCCCGGTAGGAGCCGAGACGACGAGGCAACTCGGCGATGGTGACGGCCTCGGGTTGGGCGAGGTCGGTGCGTTCGAGGTCGTCGGCTAACTGCCCCTCGACGACATCGAAGGAGACGAGGTCGGTCTCCACGCCCCGCGGCCAGGGTATGCGCCAGCGCACGATCGTTCGCGACGCGAGGTCCATCACCGTTGTGGATTCATTGGTGGATCCCAAGACCAGACCGTACATCGTCGAACCCGGTGTGAGGTCCACGCTCACGTGGTTCGGCATCCTCTCGACGAGTTGCTTGAT
>JAKBCT010000013.1:2237-17400 GCA_021807655.1 Actinomycetes bacterium
CGCGCGAGGTCGAGCCACTGCTCAGCACCGGTCCATTCGTACGCGTCAAGCTCAGCGTCGACGAGCCAGGCGACGTCAGCGGCGGTCGCGTGCGCGCCGCGCTGGTCGATTCGATACCACGCGACACCATCGAAGTGGGTCAATCGCAGCGAGGAAAGCAGTGCGAGGCCCTCGTCCGCGTACGCGTCGTCGTAGGTGGCGAGCAACGCCGACGCCAACATGGCGTTCCACTCGAGCACCACCTTGTCGTCTCGGCCGGGCTGGGGGCGCGCCGAGCGAATCGAGCGCAACGCGCGCAGGGCCGGCGCCAGCCAATCCGGTACCGTGAACGATTCGTCTGGCGCGAGCCTCGGCACCGAGCGGCCGTCGAGGTTACCCGGTGCCTCGATACACCAACGCTGCAGTGTCGCATCAAGCAGTTCGAGACAGTCGTTGTCGCCCAGCGCCGCGGAGACCTCCGCGGGAGTCCACGTGACGTGGGATCCTTCGACGCCACCGGCGTCGGCGTCGAGCGACGACGCGAATCCGTTGGCGACCGCAAACTCTCGTCGTACGAAGTCCAACGTTTGCAGGGCCACGGTTCGCCACGGCGTCGCGCGCGCTGCTCGACGGTGTGCGCGCAAGTACGTTCGGGCGAGCAGCGCTTGATCGCTCAACATCTTTTCGAAGTGGGGCACCCGCCAGTTCGCGTCGACGCAGTATCGCGCGAAGGCCCCCTCGATGTGGTCGTACAGGCCACCGCGACTCATGACGTCGAGGGTCCTCGCGACGGCGGACTGTGATGCGTCATCGCGCTGCGTGCACAGCGCGTCAACGTAACTCGGTCTCGGGAATTTCGGGGCCGAGCCGAAGCCACCTCCTTCATCGCATCGCGCTAGGAGGTCGTCGCGTAGCCGGCGACGCCACCGGTCGAGGTCCGGAGCATCGTCTCGTGGCGCCAAGTGGTCGACGTAGGTCACCTCGCGGCGGATTGCGGCCTGCAGTTGGTCGGCCTGGCCCGTGACGAGGTCGCGTTGGGTGTGCCAGGCGTCTCGCACCGCGCTCAGCAGGCGCGTCATTCCTATCTGTCCGCCGCGATCGACCGGGGGATAGTAGGTGCCGGCGAGGAACGGGCGACCATCGGGCAAGAGGAACACCGACATCGGCCAGCCCCCCTGTCCAGTGACGAGTTGGGTGGCGGCCATGTAGATCGTGTCGATGTCGGGTCGCTCCTCGCGGTCAACTTTTATCGACACAAAGTTGTCGTTCAGGATTGCCGCCACCCCGCGATCTTCGAACGACTCGTGTGCCATCACGTGACACCAGTGGCACGCGGCGTAGCCGATCGAAAGAAAGATCGGTCGGTCCAGTTCAGCCGCGCGCGCCAACGCATCGTTGCCCCATGGCCACCAGTCGACCGGGTTGTCGGCGTGTTGACGAAGGTAGGCCGAACTCGCGTGGTGGAGTCGATTCACGTGTCGATGCTAGGGCCCGACCCGCGTCGAGGCGACGGAGTTGCCCGCGCCTCGTCGCCGACACAACCGCTGAGTTGTTGCTCTGGATTCGTGATTGGCTCGCCGCGTTTTACGTTTCGTTGAACGGCGCTCGGTTCTCCTCGGTGCCAATCGCCGCTACCATCGGGTCGCCGCGCAGAGCGCGACGTGAGGAGGACTGGCGAAGTGGAACCGCTTCGGTGGGGCGTGCTCGGAACCGGACGAATTGCGCAGACGTTCGCGAGCGATCTGTCATTGGTCGACGACGGCGTGATCGTCGCGGTCGGATCCCGGAGCCAAGGCGGCGCCGATCAGTTCGGCGACACCTTCGACGTTGCGCGGCGTTACGGTTCCTACTCGGCGCTCGTGGCCGATCCGGACGTCGAGGCCATCTACGTCGCCACGCCACACCCGTTTCACGCCCAGAACGCGTGCCTGGCCCTCGAGCACGGTAAGCACGTGCTGGTTGAGAAGGCGTTTACGATGAACGCCGACGAGGCGCGAGCGGTGGTCTCGATGGCTCGCTCGACGAATCGTTTCGCGATGGAGGCGATGTGGACACGCTTCCTGCCCCACGTCGTGGCGCTACGTGATCTCCTCGCTGACGGCGCCGTCGGCACCGTCGTCGCCGTGCACGCGGATCACGGCAAGTGGTTCGAGCTTGACGCCACGTCGCGGCTCTTCGCACCGGAACTCGGCGGCGGCGCACTCCTCGATCTGGGGATCTACCCGGTCTCTTTTGCCTCGATGGTGCTCGGCCAGCCAGCGAGCGTGCGAGCACTGGTCACACCGACCTTCACGGGCGTCGACGGGCAGACGTCGATGCTGTTCGGCTACGACTCGGGCGCGCACGCGGTGCTGACGTGCACATCACGGGCCCGCAGCGCCACGCGGGCGAGCATCGTTGGCACCGAAGCGCGTATCGACATCGACGGGGACTTCTACGCGCCGACGTCCTTTACGTTGACGTCACGTCGCGGCGAGACCACCAGCTTCGACTTCCCTAGCCAGGGACGTGGTTTGCAGTATCAGGCGTCCGAGGTTGCGTGGCGGATTCGATGCGGCGAGCGTGAGAGCCCGGTGATGCCGCTGGACGAGACCGTGGCGATTATGGAGACCATAGATGAAGTACTCGCGCACTTAGCAACGTAAGGGACCCGGCTGCCTGGCGCGCCCGCCCGGCAGGGTTTGCGAACGTCCAGTGCGCCGCCACGGGGCCCGGGCGGTGCTGGTGCAGATCAAGGGAGAGGTGCTAACTTTCACTTTCGGACGGGCCGTTCACGGCGTGTTCACGCGGTATTAACAAACACGGACGTCGCGGGACGTTCAAGAAGGGTTGGGGAAAATGAAGTTTAAGACAGCGAGGGCGCTCGCGTCCGTAGCACTGGTGGGGAGTTTCGTTACCGCCATGCTGCCGAACGTGAGTTCCGCAGGTACACCGACGGTTTCGGACAAAACCTTCAATACGAGTTTCTCAACGATGAAGTATCTCAAGAGCATCGTTGCGAAGGGTAAGGGCTCGATTGCGGTCATACTGCCCGACACCATCACGTCGACTCGATACACCGAGTTCGACGCACCGTATTTGAAGAAGGCATTCCTAGCGGCGGGCCTCAAGGGGAACCAGTTCACCATTCAGAATGCCCAAGGCAGCGACACGACTCAGTACACCGACGCGCAGGCGGCGATCGCGCGCGGCGCGAAGGTCCTGGTGCTCGACCCGCTGGACTCGACGACCGGTGCCGTTATCGAGGCGTACGCGAAGGCGCGCGGCGTCAACGTGATCGACTACGACCGGTTGACGCTCGGCGGCGCGCGCAGCTACTACGTGAGTTTCAACAACGTCGCGGTCGGTACGCTGATTGGCAAGGGCTTGCTGGCGTGCATCTCGGCGTGGAAGGTTAGTAACCCGGTGGTCTACGTGATGCGCGGGGCGCCGACCGACAACAACGCGACCTTGTTCGCGCAAGGGTACGACGCCGTCTTGAACGCAGCGGGCTACAACACCAAGAGTGGCTCGTCGAACACGGTGCTCGAGAACGTTGGTACGTGGACGCCGACGGTTGCGCTGACTGACTTCCAGGGCGCCTTCGCGGCGAACTCGAAGATCAATGCGGTGTTGACGCCGAATGACGAGAATGCGGCGCCCATCATCAGTTACCTGCAGAGCAAGGGACTGAAGCCGAACACGATTCCGTTCACCGGCCAGGACGCCACCCTAACTGGCTTCCAGAACATCATCGCCGGTTACCAGTGCGGCACCGTGTACAAGCCGATCTGGCTGGAAGCGCAGGCTGCGGCGGCGCTGGCGATCTACCTGCGCGCGGGCATTCACCCGCCACGCGGACTCGTCAACGGCACGTCAACCGACTCCGTCGCGACCATCAACAGCCTGAAGAAGGTGCCGTCGGTGCTGTTGACCGCCGAATGGGTGACGCCGAATCTCGTGGAGAAGACGGTGATCAAGGACAAGGTGATCAAGGCATCGGCACTGTGCACGAACACGGCGCCGACCGTCGCTGGCTCGAGCCAACCGACGTACGCCCAGGACTGCAAGACCTTCGGGATTAAGTAGTCCCACAACATGACGACGACCCCTGAATCGACGAGCACTGTCACGCCCCAAAACGCGACGTTGAGTGCTGTCGATTCAGGGGTCGCGCCGATGGCGCTGCTGAGTCTTCGAGGGATCTCGAAGAGTTTCGGCGCCGTCGAGGCGCTCAAGGGTGTTGATCTAGATGTTCCCGCTGGCCAGGTGACCGCGCTCATCGGTGACAACGGTGCGGGGAAATCGACGTTGATCAAAGCGATTGCCGGTATTTACGCGCCGACCAGTGGCGACATGTTCTGGGAGGGCCACAAGGTAGTCGTGCACACACCCCGCGATGCCGAAGCACTCGGAATCGCCACGGTCTACCAGGACCTCGCCCTCTGTGACAACTTGGACATCGTCCAAAACATGTACCTCGGCCACGAGGAGACGCGACACGCAACGCTCGATGAGATCAAGATGGAGCTCAACACGAAGCGGGTGCTGAGCGAGCTCTCGGTTTCGACGGTCCAGTCGGTGCGCCAAGTGGTTGGCTCCCTGTCGGGGGGTCAACGACAGGCGATCGCCGTGGCGCGCGCGGTCATGCACGAGTCGAAGTTGGTCATCATGGATGAACCGACGGCTGCCTTGGGCGTCTCTCAGACCGCGCAGGTGCTCGATCTCATCAAGCGACTCGCCTCGCGGGGTATCGCCGTTCTGGTGATATCCCACAATCTCGTCGACGTCTTCGAGGTGGCGGATCGTGTCGCCGTGATGTACCTCGGCAACCTGGTGAGCTCCGGACCGGTCGAGAATTACGACACGAGCAGCGCGGTGGAGCTGATCACCACCGGCGGTTCCAAGTCCGACGTCACGCCGTCGGTTCAATAGCGGAAAGTCAAAGGACGTATCGGTGTCAGACAGCCACGAGGTCACGGCGCAACAGGTGGCGTCGGTCGATACGAAGTCGTCGGTACTCGGCCAGCTGAAGAGAATACGCCAGGGCGACATGGGCCTGTTTCCGATCATCCTCGGGCTGGTGGTCTTGGTTGTCTACTTTCAGGTGCGCAACTCGGTGTTTCTCTCGTCGGGCAATCTCACCAACCTCTTCGTGCAGGCGACCATTTTCATTCTGCTGGCCATGGCCGAAATCTGGCTACTGCTGCTGGGCGAGATCGACCTGTCGGTCGGCTACGTCAGTGCCCTCGGCGGCACGACCGCCGTGATTCTGCTCGATGCGCAATTCCACTGGCCGTGGTTCGCGGCGATTCCACTCGCGATAGTGGTCACGACCGCTATCGGAACGTTTCAAGGCTTCATCATCATTCGCTTGCGCTTGCCGTCGTTCATCGTCACCCTGGCGGGACTACTCGGGTGGGAGGGCGTACTCATCTTCTTCGTTGACCGCCAGGGCACCGGGGGAACGATCCCCGTACAAGAGAAGGTTCTCTACGACTTGGTGAACGCCAACCTCTCGCCCTTGGCCACATGGATCTTTGTGGCCGCGTGTCTCGTGATCCTCAATTACTTCATTGTTCGCCGGGACCAGTCACGTCGCGCCAGCGGATTGGACAGCGTCCCGCTCTTCGTGACGTTGACCAAGGTGATTGCGCTAGTGGCCGCCGGCGTCGTGCTGGTCTTAATTTTCAACACGAATCGCGGCACGTTCACGGTTCTCGATGGCATGCCGTACGCGATTCCGGTGGATATCGTGATGTTGGCCGCTGGAAGCTTCATTCTGACCCGCACCAAAGTTGGTCGGTACATTTACGCCATCGGCGGCAATGCCGAGGCGGCGCGGCGCGCCGGTGTGAACGTGAACCGGTATCGACTGATTGCGTTCATGTTCACCGGGTTTACCGCCGGTGTCGCGGGGCTGATTTACGCCTCACGGCTGGGCGGCATCTCGGACAACGTCGACAGCAACCTCGTGCTGTTGGCCGTCGCCTCAGCGGTAATCGGTGGGACGAGCTTGTTCGGAGGCCGCGGCAAGATGATCCACGCCGTCATTGGTGGCCTCGTGATTGCGACAATCTACAACGGCATGGCGCTGATCAACATGAGTGCGGCCACGCAATACATCGCCACGGCGGTGGTGTTGCTGGTGGCGGTCGCCATGGACGCGCTGGCTCGCCGAAGTTCACTGCTCACGAGGTAGTGCGGCGAGGCTCGTGCGCCACGTGGCGAGCGACGCGTCTCGAGAGCGTCGCCCTAGCGGGACGATGCTCGCACCTCGCGGCGCCGATGCAACGACCTCGCCGTCGTTGGCCATTGGTTGTTTCGGCAACGCTGGCGGCTGCATTAGGTCGCTTCGGCCGTTCGCGATGTGGGGCGGTAGGCGCTGTGGCGATCCACAGGGCGTCATAGGTCGGGACCCAGTGTGATCTGGAGGTCGCGTGGCTTTCAGGACGGGGCCAGTCGTTCGTGGCCGTGACGTCACCATCGAAACGATGGGCCATTGACAACGCCATCGCCTAGTGGAGGTATCGAAGGTCCGCGCGGCGAATCTTGCCGCTCGCGGTTCGCGGAATCGCGGCCACGTAGCGAATCTCCTTGGGTTTGGCCCACGGGCCAATGCGCTCGGTCGCGACCGAGCGGATGGCCTGGTCGACATTGGTGCCGTCGCCCACGATGAACGCGATCACTCGTTGGCCCCACTCCGGGTCCTCGACCCCCGTCACGGCGACGTCACGCACGTGAGGCAGGGTCGCAATGGTGGCCTCGAGGTGGTCGGGCCACACCTTCTCGCCACCGGTGTTGATCACGTAGGCGAGGCGACCGTGGACCGAGAGTCGTCCGTCGACTACCACGCCACCATCACCGGTGGGAAACCAGTCGTCTCGTCCGTCGGGGCCGACCACCTGCGGCCGCGGAGCGTCGCGATAGGCGCTGAACAGGGTAGGTGAGCGAACGAGCAGTTCGCCACCGGCGCTCGCGATATCCACTTCGGCCAGGGCGAGGCCGTTGTAGACCACACCCGATCCGGTCTCGGTCATGCCCCACGTCGAGATGACGTTGGACGCGGTCACCTCGGGTGGACGAGCGCCGCCGAGCAGGACCGACTGAAACCCCGACAGATCGTTTCGAGCCAGTTGCGGCCGCACGACCGCGACGTGCGTTGCGCCGTGGGCGAGCGCCGCCGCGAAGTCGGTCGAATCGCCCCACCACAGTGACGCATCGTCAAAGACCGCACGCAAGATGACCGCGAGTCCACCAATGTGATTGGCGGGTAGCACGGGGAACCACACCGGGTCGGCCCCGTCGCGCAACGATGCCTGGGTGATGCGTGCGCTCGACGCGAGCGCCGACCACGATAGGAGTGCGGCCTTTGGTCGGCCGCTCGATCCCGAGGTGAGCATGACGACACCGACGTCATCGTCGACAGGTTGACCGCCGTCGACCGTGGAGCGACCGGTGGCGTTCCAGTGTTCGGTCGCACCCAGCTGCGCCAGCTGCTCGAGTCGCTGACGAGCGCTGAGACGTTGATCGAGAACGCAAAAGGCGTTGGCGTGCTCGACGCAGTCGCGAATGGCGAGTTCGAGGTCGAGTCCCAGCGCAAAGTCCAGGGCGATGAGGCGGGCCACGAAGCGATGCTAGGTCGCGGCGCTAGAGTTACGCGCCGAGGGGGACAATGGCGTCGTTGCGTTACGAGATTCGCATTAGCGCGTCGGCCGATGCCGTGTGGGACATCGTCAAAGATCCAGCATCCGTTCCCCGTTGGTTTCCCGGAATTGTCGCCGCCGTCGTGGAAGGTTCGATTCGTACGGTCACGCTGAGCACCGGCGTAACCATGCCCGAAGAGCTGCTCACCATTGACTCCCTGCAGCGTCGTATCGCGTACCGAATCACGGCGCCGTCGTACCGTTCGCACCTGGGAACCATTGACGTGATCGAGTTAGGCGAGCGCGATTCACTGTGCGTGTACTCGACCACCGCCGAGCCCGACGTGTTGGCGCTGCTCGTCGGTGGGGCCACGGCCGGGGCACTCGACACGATCAAGCACCTGGCCGAAGGGTGATGATGGGACGCAAGATCCTCTTCGTAACGACCGATCAACAGCGTTACGACACACTGGGCGCCAACGGTGGCCTCATCGCTCGAACACCGACCTTTGACCGGCTCGCGGCCGAAGGCTACCGGTACGAGCGCTGTCAGCCCGCTTCGGTGGTGTGCATGCCGTCGCGGGCGTCGATGCTGACCGGACAGTTTCCCAGTACGCACGGTGCATGGATGAACGGTGTGCCCTTAGCCGTCGATGCGCCATCGATTGCGGCCCACCTGCACGACGCCGGTTACGCTACTGCCCTGATTGGCAAGGCACACTTCGAGCCGTTTCTCGACCCGTTCGGCAGGTTCTCGGAGAACGCCCTCGCGGCGCTGGGCATCCCAACCGTGGAATCGCCGTGGTTCGACGGTCGTCGCGGCGTGCACCGCGGCTTCGATCACCTGGAGTTCGCCACCCACGGCGTGTTGGGTCCGCTTCACTACGCGCGGTGGATGCGTGAACGTCACCCCGAAGCGTTGAGTGGTTTCTACAACGTCGTTGATCACGATCTGAACGTCAACGCCGCCGGCGGTGGCGATACGAACGCGCCGCAGGTGGCGATCAATCCGGTGCCGCGTGAGTGGTACCACACGGAGTGGGTGGCGGATCGCACCATCGCCTGGCTCGACTCGCGACCCGAGGTGGGCGACTGGTTCTGTTGGATGAGTTTCCCCGATCCACACCATCCGTGGGATCCGCCCGCCTCCGAGCGATCGCGTGTTGCGTGGCGTGAGGTGCCACTCCCCGAGAACTACCCGCGACAGGCGGCGGAACGAGAACGCGTGATCGATCAGAAAGCCCGGCACTGGCGCGCCTGGTACGACGGTCGCGTGGTCAGCAACTACGAGGCACCCGCCAAATGGGTGCCGGCGACGCTGACCGCCGACCAAGTCCGCGAGGTCAA
This sequence comes from Actinomycetes bacterium, assembly GCA_021807655.1. The sequence goes on from JAKBCT010000013.1 coordinate 11,189, forward strand.
CGCACTTAACGCTGTCGAGGTCGAGCTGATTGACGAAGCCCTCGGGCGGGTGCTCCGGGCGATCGAGGCCCGTGGCTGGGGTGAGGACGTAGACGTCGTGTTCACGACGGATCACGGCGAGTTCCAGGGCGACTACGGCCTGTTGTTCAAGGGTCCCTATCACGTGGATGCGCTCTTGCGACTTCCGCTCGTGTGGCGCCCGGCGCGCTCGACGTTGCCGACGGCCTCGGTGATTTCGGCGCCGGTCAGCCTCGTGTCGCTGGCGGCCACCTTCGCCCAGATCGCTGGTGCACCCGCTCCCAACTGGACAGAAGGATCACCACTGCCGGTCAACGATGACGACGCCTCACGGCGAGGTTTCGCCAGAACCGTGACCGAATGGGACTCCGCCTTGTTCGGGGTTGACGTCCACGTGCGGACTCTGCTCTCGGGCGAGTACCTGTACACCGAGTACCAACCCGGAACGATGCACGACGGCAGTGAGGGCGAGCTCTACGTGCTGGCCGACGACCCGCTCCAGCGCATCAATCGATACGCCGATCCGTCGTTGAGCGCTGTGCGGGTGGCGCTGCACGACGAGTTGCGCGCTCACGAGCGGCGTGACGTGCGCCGGGCGGTTCCCGGTCGCCTCGTAGCTCCCGTCTAGGGTCGCGGTAGCGTGTGCGCCATGACTAACACCGTTATCCAGGGGCCGCCGACCGATCCTGTCGAACGATTCCGGACGATGCCGCTGCCGCAGTGGCACGTCGAGGGCAGCTTCGACGACATCGTGTTCGAGGTGGGCGAGGGGATCGCGCGCATTACGATCAATCGTCCGGAACGTCGAAACGCCTTTCGACCCCAAACGTTGTTTGAACTCGCCGACGCGTTCGAGCGGGCACGTGACAACACCGCAGTGGGCACCATCATCTTGACCGGCGCGGGTCCCGACGCATTCTGCTCCGGGGGTGATCAGAAGATACGTGGCGACGACGGCTACTTGGGTGACGACGACGTGGCGCGCCAGGGGGTTGGCCGTCTCAACGTGCTCGATCTGCAAATACAGATGCGCCGGCTCCCCAAACCGATTGTCGCTTCCATCGCCGGCTACGCGATCGGTGGCGGACACATCTTGCACCTGGTCTGCGATCTGTCCATCGCCGCCGACAACGCTCGATTTGGCCAGACCGGTCCGCGGGTCGGATCGTTCGACGGCGGCTACGGTTCGTCGCTATTGGCGCGCACGATCGGGTTGAAGCGGGCTAAGGAGATCTGGTTTCTTTGTCGCCAGTACGACGCGGCCACCGCGCTCGAGTGGGGGTTGGTCAACACCGTGGTGCCACTGGCCGATCTCGAACGCGAGACGGTCGCGTGGTGCCGCCAAATGCTGACGCTTTCGCCGCTGGCGTTGCGTATGCTCAAAGCCGGCTTCAACGCCGCCGACGACGGGTTGGCGGGCATTCAACAACTGGCGGGCGACGCCACCATGCTCTTCTACATGTCCGAGGAGGGTCAAGAGGGGCGTAACGCCTTCGTTGAGCATCGAGCACCGGACTTTTCGAAGTACCCCAAGCGTCCGTGACTGGTCAGCCCGGCGTCCTCGATCGGTGGGTGTTGGCCGCGCGTCCGCGCACCTTGCCCGCGGCGATCGTGCCCGTGGTCGTCGGTGCAACGCTCGTGCGTCCGGCCTCGATTAACTGGTCGAACACGGGGCTGGCGGCCGTCGTCGCCCTGGCACTCCAGGTTGGGACCAACTACGCCAATGACTACTCCGACGGCGTTCGGGGCACCGATGAGGTTCGGGTCGGACCATTTCGCTTGACCGCTTCGAAACTGGTGGCCGCGCGTGTGGTCAAAGCAGCCGCCTTCATCGCATTCGGTGTCGCGGCCGCCACGGGACTCGTGCTGGCCGCCCGCACCTCTTGGTGGCTCGTGGCCCTCGGCGCCACCGCCATCCTGGCTGGATACTTGTATACCGGCGGTCCCAAACCGTACGGCTACTTTGGCCTGGGCGAGCTCTTCGTCATGGCGTACTTTGGCCTGTTCGCGACCGTGGGGACGGCTTTCGTTCAGCACGGTCACGTCGTCGCGGCATCGTGGTGGTTCGGCGTGTCTACCGGCTCGATGGCCTGCGCGTTGCTCGAAGCCAACAACCTGCGCGACGTCGCGGGCGACGCGGCGGTGGGTAAGTGGACACTGGCCGCACGTCTCGGTCGACGACGAGGGGCCTGGCTGTACGTCGCCAGTGTCGCGGGCGTCGTTGTGGGCATCGCCCTTGGCGGTGAGCCGATTGTGGCGGTAGCGGCCGTACTCGCCTATGTTCCGGGCCTGCGCATGGCCTTCTCCTCGCGCGAAGGTCGCGAGCTCGTTGCCCTCTTACAGCATTCCGCGCGCGCACAGCTGGCCGTGGGCGCACTGCTGGTCGTCGTGTTCGCGACGACTCGCTAATTGAGAAAGTCGTTGATCAGACGGGCCACGGTCCGCGGCTGGACGAGGTGGGCGGCGTGACCGGCGTCCGCGATGACGCGAACCGTTCCCGCCTTCACACCCGCGCCAATCGCGACCGCCTCACGGACGAATTTGACATCGCGTTCACCCGCGAGGGCGATGGTCGGAGCGGCAATCGACGCCAGCTGATCGCCGAGCCAGGCCTGGGTGCCGGTTCCGCAACATCGCAATGAAGCCGCCAGCCCCGATGCGCGCGAGCTTCGTGATGCTCGCTCGTGCGCATCGGGTGGCACATCGGCGAAGAGCGGTTGGGCCAGCCACTCGTCGAGGAAGACGTCGACGCCGACGGCTTCGAGGTGATCGGCCAAGGCCTCGTCGCGGGCTCGACGTGCGGCTCGCTCGTCGACGTCCTCGATGCCACGCGTGGCACTCAGCAAGACCAACCTGGAGACGAGTGACGGGTGACGTAGCGCGACGTGGAGCGCGACGCGGCCCCCGAGGGAGTAGCCTCCTAGGTCGGTTGGGCCATCGAGCAATGTCGCCACGACGTCGGCACAGTCCTCGAGCGAAGTGGCCCGAGCCAACGACTCGCCGTGGCCGGGCAGGTCGGGTGACCAGAGTTCGCGTGACTCTGCCAGAATGGAGCGGAATCGTGACGCGGACCGTCCCGTTTGGGTGAAGCCGTGCAACCACACGAAGGCGGGGCCGACGCCTTCGCGCCGTACGGAAAGGAGTGGCATTGCAACCGAGCGTACCGACAACGACGGACGCGCAAGCCACGTTCGCGGCGACGCTCTTCGACGAATGGTTTCGACACGGCCTGCGCGAGGTAGTGATTTGCCCCGGTTCGCGCTCCACGCCGCTCGCCGTGGCCGCCCTACGGCACGGTGGCCTACGCCTCCACGTGCGCATCGATGAGCGCAGCGCCGGATTCTTCGCTATCGGCCGTGCCCTCGCCCTTCGGTCCGCGGTCGTCGTCATCGTCACCAGTGGCACCGCCGCGGCTGAACTGCACGCCGCGGTGGTCGAGGCCGACCTGGCGGAGGTGCCACTCGTGGTGCTCACCGCCGATCGACCGCCGGAGTTGCACGGGGTGGGTGCGCCGCAAACCATCGAGCAGCGCCATCTCTACGGCGGCGCGGTGCGCCGGTTCGAAGAGCCGGGCGTGGCTCGCGCGGACGTGGCGTCCGCGTGGCGGCCCCTGGCGAGCCGGTGCTGGTGGGCGGCGATGGGCATCGACGGCGAACCCGGTCCGGTCCACGTGAACGCCGCGTTCGTCGAGCCACTCCTCGGCGTGGCGAGTGCATTACCTCGCGCTCGAGACGACAGTGGACCGTGGCGCGCCGCGACGAAGGTGCCGTTGGTCAGTGGCGGCGTGGACCTTCGCGGCCGTCGGGTGCTCGCGGTCGTTGGGCGCAGCGTTGATGCCGCGATGGTTGAGGCACTCGGGGAACTCGGCTGGGCCGTGATCGGCGACGCGACGGTGCCGGCGACGATTCCGTACTTCGACGCTCTGCTGCGCGACACGAAGTTCGCTGACGTCGCCCGGCCCGACATCGTGGTTCGCCTGGGTGCCCTGCCGGCCTCGAAGGTTCTAGCCGAACGGTTGCGCGAATGGTCCGCCCCGATAATCGCGTGGCGCGGTGCCGGGCGGCTGAACGATCCGGACGGACTGATCGCGTTTGTGCGGCCCGGTTTGCCCGACGTGACGGACCCGCAGTTGCGGGTGACCACCACGTACCGTGCCTGGTGGACCTCGGCCGCCGCGAACGTGGCGCGGTGGCTAGCGTCTCGCGACGGCGCCGATCGCGTACCCGACGAGCCAGCCGTGGCGAGGGCGGTGGTCGCGGCGAGCGGCGAGCACGACGTAGCGCTGGTGGTTGGATCGTCGATGCCGGTGCGCGACGTGGAGTGGTGGGCGACGGCTCGTTCGGCGCCCACGTTCGCCAATCGGGGCGCCAACGGAATAGATGGCGTCGTGTCGACCGTGCTCGGTGTTGGCGCCGGAGGAGCGTCCATCGGCTTGATCGGCGACCTGACATTTCTGCACGACGTCTCCGGCCTCGTCGATGGCCTGGGCTCGGCCGGCGGTCGCTGCGTACTGGTCGTCGTTCAAAACGGCGGCGGCGGCATTTTTTCGTTCCTCGCCCAGGCGCGAGCGCTCGACGACGACGACTTTGAATTGCTCTTTGGTACGCCGCGGCCGCACGACGTGGCGAGCGTCGCTCGATCGTTCGGTCACCACGGGGAGTCGGTCACCACCATGGGGGCGTTGCACCGGGCGATCGCCGACGGTCTCGGGCGCGATGGCCTCAGCGTCATCGCGGTGCGCGTTGGAGATCGAGACGACAACGTCGCCGTCCACGCCGAGTACGTCGCGGGCGTTGCTGAGCACTGGGGCGTGAGCGAACCGTGATTGGCGCCCTGCCGAGTTCGATCGTCGCCGCGTTTCCACTGGCGTTCGCGGCGGGTCTCGTCTCATTTATCTCACCGTGCGTCCTGCCACTGTTGCCCGGCTACGTCGCGTTTCTCAGTGGCGCGACCGGTCGCGTCGACGGTCGAACGGGTCGAGGACGAGCCGTCGCGGGTTCCCTGGCCTTCGTCATTGGCTTCGCCCTCGTCTTCGTGAGTTTTGGGGCGGTGTTTGGTGGACTCGGCGGATCGCTGCGCCACGATCAGCGAACCCTCGAGATCGTCTTTGGATCACTGACCGTGGTGCTGGGATTCTTCTTCGCGGGGTGGTGGCCGTCGGCGTGGCTGCAACGGGAGCGACGCGTTCATCGACTGCCTCGCACGTCAGTGGTGGGCGCGGCGTTGCTCGGGGTACTCTTCGCGCTCGGTTGGACGCCGTGTATTGGACCAACCCTGGCCGCAATCCTCGGGCTCGCGGCCTCGTCGTCGGGGGCGACCGCTCTGCGCGGGTCGGTGCTGGCCTTCGTCTACTGCCTCGGCCTCGGACTGCCCTTCGTCGTCGCCGCGATCGCGACCGAGTGGATGGCCACGGCGTCGAGTTGGTTGCGCCAACACCGCCGCGTGATCGGGCAAATTGGGGGCGTGATGCTGATTCTGATCGGCGTCGCCGAGGTTTCGGGGGCGTGGCAGAGTTTCGTGTTGTGGCTCCAGGTGCACTTTCCGGCGACCAACGCGTTGCTCTAGCGGGCCCCACGCGGCGCCACTCGTAGACTTTGGCCATGAACCTGCGCGACGATTGGAACTTTCGGGGACTGGTTCACCAGGCGACGGATGTGTCGCTGCTCGACCGCCTGAGTGCCGGTGGCGTGACGGCCTACATCGGCTTCGACCCCACGGCACCGTCGTTGCACTTAGGCGGACTCTTGCAGCTCTGCAATCTGCGACGACTGCAAGCGGCGGGTAATCAGCCGATCGCACTCGCCGGCGGTGGTACGGGCTTGATCGGCGATCCGAGTTTCAAGGATGCCGAGCGGCCCCTGCTCACGATGGACCAGTTAAACGCGAACCTCGAGGGGATACGTGCGCAACTCGAGAAGTTCCTGGATTTCAGTTCTTCGGCCGGAACCTCTCGGGCCCTACTGCTGAACAACGCCACGTGGCTGACCACGATTTCGTTGACCGACTTTCTTCGCGACGTCGGTAAACACTTCACGGTGAACCAGATGGTGGCCAAGGAGTCGGTGCGTAGCCGGCTCGAGCGCGACGACGTAGGTCTCTCCTTTACCGAATTCTCCTACATGTTGCTGCAGGCGTACGATTACCTGCGCCTGCACGTTGACTACGGCTGCTCGCTGCAGTTGGGCGGATCGGAC
>JAKBCT010000091.1 GCA_021807655.1 Actinomycetes bacterium
GTCTCGCGCCCCGACCTGCACCTACGCGAGCCACCCGCGGGCGCCACCCGCGGGGGCCACCCGCGGGGGCCACCCGCGGGCTAGCACCGCGTCGCAGACGATCGACTCACCGTCAGATTGCGCTCGGTGGTGTATAACCGGTGGAGACCCACGACGTTCGATCGCGTCCAGAATCACGGGGTGACCCCTGGTCCGGACGCGATGGATGCGTACGAAGAGGCGAGGAGCAGGAATGAACCAGGGATTACGTCTACGAACGCGACGGGCGATCGTGACAGCAGTCGTCGCCGCCGCAACCGTTGCCGCACAGGCCGTATTTCTTGCGTTCCCGGCCGCCGCCGCCGTGGCGGCCAACAGCGTGACGTTGACGTCGGCGACGGCCGCCACGACGTCAAGCGAGACGCTTTCAGGTACGGTCGTAACGACGCTTAGCGACACTGTGTACCTCACGGTCTGCTGGACGACGACCTCGTTCTCGGGCAACTGCCCCGTGTCCGGAGCATCGACGGCAGCGGCCGGGAGCGTCACCACGGCCGCAACGACCACCATCACCGCCACCGTCACGGGCCTCTCGCCAGGGACGCTCTACTACTGGACTATCGAGGCGACGGACACTACTACTCCCGGGAATACCGCGTCGGCCACGCCGGGCACGTTCACGACTGCGGCCGTGCCGAATGTCTCCACGCAATCTCCGGGCCTTCCCGCACTTTCATCATCCCTCATCCCCGCTGCGTCGGGGAGTGCGAGCGCCACGCTCCGGGCCAGCGTGAACGTCAATGGTGACACCAATACCGTCGTGCGATTCTGCCTGTCCCCGGACTCGTTTACGACGGGGAACTGTGCTCAGGCCCCCCTCTACTACGTCGTCAATGCGGTATCGGTGGGCGGCACGTACGAGCCCGAAGCAAACCAGACGATATCGCCCACTGGCAGTGGCCCCGCGCTGGCGACCAACAGTTCTAACGAGCTGGTGGATCTCGATCCCGGAACGACCTACTACTACGAGGCCTACGCAATCAACGGCGCCGGCACAACCTATGACGGCGGCGTTACGAGCTTTACGACCCGCAACAACCCCGGGGTGACCACGTCTGCGGTATCCACCCCGACCTACGACGCCGCTTCGAAGACCGCCGGCTTCACGATGAACGGAACGGTCATAACCTACAATGACCCCCAGACGGCCGTGTACTTCTGCTACAGCACGGTTTCCTTTTCACCGGGCGGCTGTACCGGTTCAACGAACCAGACGTACGACCCGAGCCGTTATTGGGATTACTTGGCGTCGGGGCTTGGAAGCGTGCCTCAAGGTCAGCATTTCCCCGTCACGGGTCTGTACCCGGGAACATCGTACTGGGTCCAGTTGGTGGCACAGACCTACAACGGCAACCGGTTCTACGACAATACCGTCGCACAATTTACGACGGCGAATGCGCCGACCCTCTCGGTGAGTCCGGCGACCGTGAACTCGACGACGTCGGCGACGCTGTCTGGCACGCTCAACCCCAACGGTGACCCGAACGTGACGTCGATCGCGTTCTGCTACGGGCCCGCTAGTTCGGGGTTGACCACGGCGACGTCGTGCTCGGCTTCGACGGCGCCCGCTACGCCGTCGAGTTTCTCCAACGGCACGGGTGGCACGGTGAATGCCACACTCACGGGTCTCACCCCTGGAATCACGTACGACTACTACCTGCTCGCGACGAACTCGGCCGGCCAGGTCTATGCCAGCTCGTCTAACTCGTTCATTTCGGCGGCGGTACCGACAATTGGACTCTCCAGTCCGAACGGTTTCACGATCAACGCGGCGGGTACCCAGACGGGTGTGGCCCTTCACGGCGCGGTCAACGCTAACGGTGACCCAAACGTGCACAACATCGAGTTCTGCTGGAAGACCACCTCAGTGGCCACGTCGTGCAGCGGCGCGGCGACGGTGAACGGAAGTGCCTCTAGTGCGTCGGGAACGTCGCCAACGACCGAGGACGCCGTGGTGGTGCCGAGCGCGTCGCTCGCCCCGGGTACGACGTACTACGTCAACCTCGAGGCGACGAACTCACTCGGCACGGTCTACTCCGGTCCTGGAACATCCTTCACGACCCCGGCGGCACCGACGGTCGTGACCGCGTCCGCGCTGACGCCGTCGTACGCGTCGGCGACCCTGAGGGGCACGATTGATACCAATGGCGACCCCGCGACGACCTTCTGGTTCTGCTACAGCCGTATCGCTTTCGCGTCGGGGAACTGCGCGAGCACCAGTGGCGCGACCGTCACCGCGTCCCAACCGGTCAGTGGTTCGGCTTCGGTGTCAAGCGTTCTCACGAATCTCGTGGCCCCGTCGAACTACTACGTCGAGTTGATGGCCACCAACGAGGCGGGCCAGACCTACGACGGTGGCGTCACGATGTTCACGACGACCTACGTTCCCATCGGCGTGGCCCCCCCGAACGGGTCAACGACTGCGACGCCGTCGGCGCTGACGGGTGTCGCCACCGGCGTGGGTACGACAACGGCGACGCTGAACGCGGTGCTGAACGCCAACGGCGACACCAACACCCACGCGATCGTCTTCTGCGTCGCCACGGCCCCCTTTGCGTCCGGCCACTGTGGCGCCCCGGTCGTCGCCGCCACGCCCGCAAACGTCTCGGGCACGAGTGCAACCTCGGTCTCGGCGGCGCTGAGCGGCCTTGTCGCGTCGACCACGTACTACGTCGAAGCGGAGGCGACCACGTCGACGGGCACCGAGATCTACGGGGGCGTCCAGAGCTTCACGACGGCGCCAGCCCTGTCCCAGGCAGCACTCTCGCTCGCCTCGGGCTCGGCGACGATTGGTTCGTCGATCACCCTGAGCCCGAGCGGTGGTTCGGGCAGCGGCGCGCTGAGCTTCACGGTGACCGGGGGCACCGCGAGCGGGTGTGCGCTCAACGGGTCCACGCTGACGGCGACCGGTCCGGGCACGTGCCTCGTGAGCGTGGTGAAGGCCGCCGACGCGACCTATCAGGCGGCGTCGGCGCCGGTTGCGACCTTCACCTTCAGCGCGCCACCCACACCGCTCGTTCCCGGTGTCGTGGTCGTTCACTTCGCCGCGGGCAGTTGGGCCCTTGGCGCTGGTGCGCGCGCGTCACTCGTCGCCCTCGGCCACGCGCTGGTCCGAGGGGCGTTGATCAGGATTGCCGTGTTTGGCTTTCACAGTTCGCCCCTGGCGCACCGGCGCGTCGCAGTTATCGAGCGGTCGATCCTCGCCATCGTCGCGGTGAGGGTGCGGGCGGTCTTTGTCACCGGGTCCGATGTCAGCATTGGCAACGTGGTCACCCTCAGCCAGTAACGAATCCCGAGCGCTCGCCAGTCACCCGACCCGCGCCCGCGGCGAGACCGTGCGGTGCTGGCCGTCAGTCGAGACCGAGGGCGTCGGGGAGTTCCTGGTAACCCGGTGCGACCCGGGGCCAGGGGTAGGCGTCCTCGATCGCGAGCGCGAGGTCGAGCAACTGTCGATCGTGGTAGCGCGGCGCGGTCACCTGGAGCCCGAAGGGTAGCCCGCTCGCCAGGGTGCCCATGGGCACCGACAGCGCCGGGAGTCCGGTGATGTTCTGGATCACGGTGGCGAGGTGGCGCGGGTGCAGTCCGTGCACCTCGCCGTTCTCGTCGGCGCCGTCGGCGGCCCACCCCTGGCTCGTGACCACGGGCGTAACCAAGAGCGCGTCCTCGCCGAGCAGTTCATCCAACACTCGCGCGTAGCCGAATCGGCGTCGACGCGCCGCGAGGTACTGCTCGGTGGTGACCGCGAGGCCGGTCGAAAAGAACTCACGGGTGGCGACGTGAAAGAGGTCCCAGTTATCCTCGACGACCTCGCGGCCGAGTCTGTGCACGTGTTCGGCGGCGCAGGTGACGTACCAGTCGAGGTCGGGGTCGCCCGTTGGGAAGAACGACGTTGGATCTCGCCAGGTCACCGGCGCGCCGAGCAGGTCCGCCAGCGCGTCGACCGCCTCGTCGAGGGCCCGTTCGACGCCGTGGTCGAGGGGCCCCCACGGCGAGGTGCGCTGG
>JAKBCT010000014.1 GCA_021807655.1 Actinomycetes bacterium
ACGTCGCCAACGAGGAGTTAGCGATCGCCACCAACCTCCACGGCGTCGCAAAATTCCCCGACACAACGACGCGCGGTTCCTCAGCGTCGAGAGCTGAAAGCCGGCGACCAACGTCCGCTTCAGTAATTGTTTGCATCACGCAACTCCGATCCGGATCCAGTGTGCCAGACCGGGACGTCGCGGCCGAGTGGGCGATGTCCAGGCGATCGATGTCCAGACCAATGCGACAACTCCGCCGATCATCAACGGCCATTGGAAGCTGTTCGGTCGGCGGTTCACGAGTCGCCATGCCGTTCATCCGTTCACGTTCTGTCGAGCCGGTTGTCGACCCGCCCGTTTTGGGGGCGCCGATAGCGGCTAGGGACCTCGCCCACGCACCGCGGCGCCGACTGGGTTCATCGCCATCACGTCAATGCCACTTCGACGTCGTCACGTCATGGCCAGATCCGCGGGGGTGACGCCACGTCGGCCGTCTTGACTGCTCTGGCGCAGCTCGATGGCGTGCGTGATGGGCCATCGCGCGAACACATCGGCCGACTGCTGGCCAGTGCGCCCGCGTCGATCGGTCAACTGACCGGCCCGCTCGTGACCTCGAGAAGGCAACATTGGCGCATGCGTGACCGTGCCATCGACCACGCGTTACCCACCACGAAACCGGCTCTTCGGGTAATAGCGAGGTGTCAGGCAAATGTCTTCCGATTGAAGGCATCTTTGCTTGTCGAAGTCGAACTCCTGTCTTGTCAGGCTGTACCTGACTGAGTAAGGTTGGTCCTGACACTGACTTAAAGTCCCAAGGAGAAGCGCATGGCTATAACCGAGGACACAGCAACGACACACTGCTCTTTCTGTCTGAAACCGAGCAACGAAGTTGCCACGTTGGTCGCTGGCCCGGGCGTCTATATCTGTAACGAGTGCTTGGATCTGTCCAGTCAAATCATCAGCAACCCGCCCTCGTTGCCATCAGGTCTGACATCGTGGGAAGAGGGCCTCGACCTTGAAGGGGTGCTTGCCAGCCTCCCTCGGATGGCCGCCGCTGGTGCACAGGCCGAAAGAAACCTCACCCGATTCGTAAAACGCGCGAGAGAACTGGGCGCGACGTGGGCAGCTATCGGAGCGTCTCTGGGAATGACCCGTCAGTCGGCGTGGGAGCGCTTCTCTGGCGAGGAGTAGGTGACCCGTTCCAACCCCGCTGGTCGCTCGAGTGAGTCGCAGGGTGACGTACTCGGCGCAGGTTGCATGACGCCATGGTGAACAGCTCACCCCGCCAGTACCGGAAGAGCCACGAAACCTGATCAGCAGCCGCGGGCCCGACCAATCACTCTGGAGCGGACGACCGGGCTCGAACCGGCGACCTCGACCTTGGCAAGGTCGCGCTCTACCAACTGAGCTACGTCCGCGTCACTCCCAGTGTAGCGGACTCCGTCGCCGAGGGATGTTGCGGGTGGATCCCTCGCGGTCTATCGACCTGAACTCCCAAATCCTCCCGCGCCACGATTCGAGACGGGTAACCGTTCGACAAGCCGGAAGTCAATGGTCGCTACCGGCATCACGACGAGTTGGGCGATCCGATCGCCTTCGTGCACGACGTAGTCGTTATCTGGGTCGAGGTTCACCAACGCCACCTTGACTTCGCCGCGGTAACCCGAATCAATCAGGCCGGGGGCATTAGCGCAGGTGACTCCGTGTCGAAGAGCCAAGCCACTGCGGGGCAGAACGAAGCCACCAAAACCCGCCGGAATGGCGACGGCGACGCCGGTACCAACGAGCGCACGGCCGCCGCGTGGTGCAAGTCGATGGGATTCCACGGCAACCAGGTCGAAGCCGGCGTCGCCTTCGTGCGCGCGACTGGGCACAACTGCCACGTCACGCAGTTTGGTGATGGGGATATCCATGGCGCGAAGGATACTTCTCTCGTCTGGGTACTTCGATAGTGTCGGTCCATGCTCGCGTGGATGGACCTGGAGATGACCGGACTCGAACCAGATCGCCACGTGATCGTGGAGATCGCGACCATCATTACCGATGACCACCTCACTATCGTCGCGGAGGGTCCCGACCTCGTCATCGGTGCCACCGCGGATCAGCTTGCCCACATGGGTGACTTCGTAACGCGAATGCACTCGAAGTCAGGGCTGCTCCACGCTATTCGCCAGTCCACGGTCACGGTGTCCGAGGCTGAGCAGTTGACGTTGGCGTTCTTACGCCAGTACATCAGTGATCCGGGGACCGTTCCCTTGTGTGGCAATTCGATAGGCACTGACCGTCGCTTTCTCCAGGAGTACATGCCCGAGCTTGAATCCTTCTTTCACTACCGCAACGTTGACGTCTCTACGATCAAAGAACTTGCGCGACGCTGGCATCCCGACGTGCTCGCCGAACTGCCCGACAAGGAATCCAGCCACCGGGCACTCGACGACATCAGAGAGTCGATCGAGGAACTCGCTCACTATCGAGATCGGCTCTTTCCCAAGCCAGCGCCAACGACCGACGTTCCACATGAGTGAGCCGCACCTGTCGCTGACTGCCGCCACCGCCACCTTGACGTCGGCGGGGCAACTTTTCGAAACCGAGCGACAAGTGGTGCGGGGAATCGAAATGTCGGTTTGGAAGCACGCACCCGGCAACCTTCGCGAGGTGCTCAACCTGTCGCTTCGTCACGGCGAGCGAGAGTTCCTCATCTACGGTAGTCAGCGGATCACGTTCGATGAGCACTTCCGGATCGCCGCGACGCTCTCGCATCGATTGCGTGACGGTGGCGTCCAGGCTGGGGACCGTGTGGCCATCGCGTCGCGAAATCTCCCGTCGTGGGTGAGTGCGTTCTGGGGCATCGTCAGTGCCGGGGCGATTGCCGTGCCACTGAACGCGTGGTGGACCACCGAGGAACTGCGTTACGGGCTCGCCGACTCGGGTACGCGAGTCGCCTTCGTCGACGAAGAGCGACTGGACCGGGTTTGGCCCCTCCTCGACGAATTGGACCACCTAACCACCGTGGTCGTCATGTCCGATGTTCCCGGCCAGGTGCGCGCTCTGTCACCTCATACGCGCGTGCAGATCTTGTCGTTCGACGAATATCTGGGATCCGTTGACCAAACGATCACGCCCGTCGATATCGCCATCGATGCGGACGACGACGCGACCATGTTCTACACCTCGGGTACCACGGGCCACCCCAAGGGCGCCATCGGCACGCACCGCAATGTCGTAACCAATCTGATGAATCTCTTCTTCATTGGCCAACGATCAACGCTGCGCTTGGGCGACGACGGCGACCACGCCATCCCCGCTGGACCGAGCGCCAACTTGCTCAACATCCCGCTGTTCCACGCCACGGGTTGTCTAGCCGTAATGGTCGTCTGCACGGCCAGCGGTGGCAAGCTCGTCATGACCCACCACTTCGATCCCGGCGAAGCGTTGGCGATCATCGAGCGCGAGCGCATCACAACCATCGGTGGCGTGCCGACCGTCGTCATGCAAATTCTCGACCACCCGGACTTTTCCAACTACGACGTCTCGAGCGTCCGGCTCGTCTCCTACGGTGGTGCGCCGGCACCGCCCGAACTCGTCCGGCGAATTCGCAGCGCCTTCAATCTCGCGCAGCCGGGAAACGGCTATGGGCTCACCGAAACCGCGGCCGCGGTGGCGCTCAACACCGGACCCGACTACGTCGAACGACCGACTAGTTGCGGGACGGTCGTTCCCGTTTGCGAGGTCGCGGTCGTTCCCGACGGGTATGAGGGCGAAGAACCCCCGACGATGAACGACCCGGGTGTCGTCGGTGAACTCTGGATCAAGGGACCCAACGTCGTGCGAGGCTACTGGAACAAACCCGAAGAAACCGCGCGATCGTTCACCGCCGGCTGGTTGCACACTGGTGACGTGGCTCGCATCGACGAGGAGGGATTCATCTACATTGTCGATCGCGCCAAGGACGTGATAATCCGAGGCGGCGAAAACGTCTACTCGGTCATCGTCGAGGCCGCCCTCTTCGAGCACCCCGACGTCGCGGACTGCGCGGTTATCGGACTCCCCCACCCGACCCTTGGTGAAGAAGTAGCCGCGGTTGTTGTCTTGCGTCCGGGCCGCCAGATTCGGGCCGAGGAGTTGAGTAAGCACGTGACCCATCGGCTCGCGAGATTCGAGATTCCCACCAAGTACTTCTTTCGTGGTGAACCATTACCGCGAAACCCGCAGGGCAAAGTGCTCAAGCGGGCACTGCGCGAGGCACTGTTGCGAGTTTCATCGGACTAGGTACCCGCCTTGCCCCCAGCCGAGTGCGGCGAATGACGTCGCCGGAAGTGAAGAATCATCTGGGGAATCCAGGCACCCCTCATCGACGTCGCGCGGTCGCGGCCCGCGTGCCGCGACCACTCATCTCACTTGTTCGGCTGTGGGGTGAGTCGCAGATAGTCCTTCAACTTGCGAAAGCCCTTGGGAAACTTCGTCTTGGCTTCGTCGTCCGATATCGAGTTCGCAATGATCACGTCGTCACCGTCACGCCAGTTGACCGGCGTGGCCACCGAGTAGCCCGCCACCAGTTGCAGCGAGTCGAGGACGCGAATTATCTCGTCGATATTGCGTCCCGTCGACGCCGGATAGGTGAGCGTCAACTTCACCTTCTTGTCGGGACCAATGATGAACACGCTGCGAACCGTCAACGTATCGTTGGCGTTGGGGTGAATCATGTCGTAGAGGCCAGCGACTTTACGCTCCTCGTCGCCGATGATGGGAAAGTTAAGCGGCGTTCCCTGGGTTTCGGCGATGTCGCCCTTCCACTGTTGGTGCGAGGCGACATCGTCGACCGACACGCCGATGATCTTGGTGTTTCGACGGTCGAATTCTGCCTTGCGAGCCGCGAAGGCGCCCAGTTCGGTCGTGCACACCGGTGTGAAATCCTTGGGGTGCGAAAAGAGAATTCCCCAACTGTCACCGAGCCATTCGTAAAAGTTGATCGGGCCATCCGTAGTGTCCGCTGAGAAGTCGGGGGCTAGGTCACCGAGGCGAATCGACATGTTGACTCCTTGTGGTTGCGTGGTCAATCCAACAACTGCGGCGCCAGCATATCGGGAGTCGTCGAGGACCCCACGCGATCTTTGAGCCCAGCGTCGGATTCGCGGGCGTCGCGTCGTCGCGTCGAGCTCATGGGCTTGGTTCTATGTGGCGACTGTGATTCGGTGGGTCCAAGTAGGTCACACGCTGTGAGAAACTAGAGCGGTGACTGAAGACGTGACCGCCTCGCCCGTCGTCGCCGCATTCGATCTCGACGGGACGCTGACCGAAGGCGGCAGCGTCTTTCGTTGGCTTCGTTGGATCGCCGGGGGCGGACGGACCTTCGCGGCGGCGCTGCGGCTCGCGATTCCCT
This sequence comes from Actinomycetes bacterium, assembly GCA_021807655.1. Next base: position 5,360 of record JAKBCT010000014.1, read on the forward strand.
TGGGCATCGGCGCGGTGCGCAGCGGTCCGAGCGCCGACCGTGCCAAGGAGCGACTCTTCCTGCGACTGCTGGCCGGGCGCGATGAGGCCGAGGTCACGTCGCGTTCGCACGCGTTCATTCTCGATCACCTCGAGCAACGACTTCGACCCAAGACCCTGGGGCGGCTTCGCTGGCACCTCCTCCAGGGGCACGACGTCGTGATCGTGTCAGCGTCGCCCCAACTGTACGTGGCGGTGGTTGCCGAACAACTCGGCGCGCTCGGGGCACTCGGCACGCGGCTCGCCACGGACCCACTCGGTCGTCTCACCGGCGGCTATCTCGGACGTAACTGCCGCGGATCGGAGAAGATGCGACGACTCTCGGACTGGATCGCGGAACGTCATTACGCCACCGAACCGATCATCTACGCCTACGGGAACTCCCGCGGCGATCGAAGGTTACTTCGCGTCGCCACCTATCCGATCAACGCCGGGCGGTTGGGGCGCCTCGGCTCGTTGCGACGCTATCCGCGCTTGACGTCCGAAACCCCTACCACTGCGTGATCGAAGAATCAATGGCCACGACGCCCCCAGCTCGACCATCGTAAAGAACTTGGAGTGATGCCGCCTTCTCGCTCCAGGCAATCACCGTCGCGCCCTCGGGCTCGACCAGACCCACGTTGAGGTCGTAGACGCCATCGAGCAGCGGGACGTTCGAGAACGCAACACCCACTCGGTTCGTACCTGGGCGAAGCGTCACCGGCGCCGACTGGGCGTCGTTTCGACTCACCAGCAGACCCGTTCGCGTAAACACCTCCAAGACGAGATTGCCGCTGACGGCACGTTCACTGGTGAAGGACACGTCGATGGTCATGCCGGCGCCGTGACGCACCTCGAATGCGCCCGTGTCGCTCGACACGCCGTCGATGCGAACGGAGCCCGCGCCCGCGGGTCGGTGATCGGCCACGTCACCCAACAATCGTTCGCGGAAGATCCGTAGTGAGTCGGTCACGGGACCGTCGGCCACCATGTGCCCTTGGTCAAGGACGATGGCGCGATCACAGATCGCGCGCACCGTATCGGCTTGGTGCGTCACGAGCAAGATGGTGCGCCCCTCACGTTGGAAGTGACGGATTCGATCAATGCATTTAGCTTGGAATCGCTCGTCGCCGACGGCCAACACCTCATCGACCACCAAGATGTCGGGATCGACGTTCACCGCCACGGCGAAGGCCAACCGCACGTACATCCCACTCGAGTAGAACTTCACTGGCGTATCGATGAAATGTTCGAGTTCGCTAAAGGCGACAACGTCATCGAAGATCTGGTCGACCATCTTGTGGGTGAAGCCGAGCATCGAGCCGTAGAGGTACACGTTGTCACGGCCCGAGAGCTCGTGCTGAAACCCGGCACCCAACTCCAGGAGCGCCGCGAGATTGCCGCGAAGGCGAATCTGGCCGGCGGTTGGCTGCAACACCCCACAGATGCACTTCAATAACGTTGATTTTCCAGAGCCGTTGTGGCCGACGATACCCAGGGTTTCACCCTGGCCCACCACGAAGTTGATGTCGACGAGAGCATCAAACTCTTCTGACGACCCCGACCGGGGATGCAGTATGCGCTCCTTGAGCGTTTGACTGCGCTCGTGGTGGATCGTGAATCGCTTCGCGATACCGTCAACTTCAATGGCGTTCACCACTACAGCTCCGACTCGAAATTGCCTTCGAGCCGCCCAAAGATCACCAGCGCGACGAGGAAGAGTAGACCGGCGAAGACGAGCAGCGCGCCGTTAACTACGGCGAACGTGGCGAGCGACCAGGTGGGCAAGATGTGCAGTGTCAAACCGGTCGTGGTCGATCGAACCGTCGTGTGGACGTAGAAGATTCGCTGGAGCGTGAGAATGATCGGCGTCATCGGATTGATGAAGTACAAAGCAGTGAGGCCGCGCGCTCGCAGGGCGGGCGCAATCGAGTTTTCGTACGAGTACACGACGGGCGAGACCCAAAACCAGAGCTGCAACACGACGTCCATGAGGTGGCGAACGTCGCGCAGATATACCGTAACGGCCGACATGACCACGGCGATCGACGCGGTGAGCAAATAGAGCGCGGCGAAGGACACCGGCAAGAGCCAGAGAAATCCCCAGGCCGGTGCGTAGCCAATGATCGCGAGGAACACGCCGAGCACCGCGATTTGGATCACGAAGTAAATGACCGATGCTCCAACGTTCGAAAGCGCCAAAATCTCCCGTGGAAACGAGACCTTCTTCACGAGGCCCGCTCGGTCCACGATGACCCCGGTCGCGGTGCTCACCGCGCTCTGAAACATATTCCAGACGATGAGGCCCGCGAACAGGTAGACGACGAAGTCAGGGATCCCGTTCTTCAAAAAGACCGAGAACACGAGATAGTACGTAGCGAGGGTTAGGGCTGGCGAAAGCATCGACCAGAAGAGACCGAGCGCTGATCCCTTGTATTTGATCCGGATGTCGGACGTGATGAGGCTATGGAGCAACTCGCGACGTTCGAACAGATTGATCAGACGCGTACGCAGGCTCGGTCGGGCGCTGACGATGCGCACCGGTGAGGCGGCCAACGACCGCCGCACCGTCGGCGGAACGTCACCCACTAGGCGCCTTGTCGGGTCACCGAACGATCGATGACGGCGTCGATGAACCCGTACTCGACCGCCTCCTGTGCCGTGAACCACCGGTCCCGATCCGAGTCCGCTTCGATTCGCTCTACCGGTTGACCAGTGTGAAACGAAATCCGTTCGGCCAACATCTTCTTCATGTACACGATCTGCTCGGCCTGGATCGCAATGTCCGACGCCTGACCCTGCATGCCACCGGCTGACGGCTGATGCATCAAAATTCGACTGTGGGGCAGCGAGAACCGCTTGCCGGGCGTTCCGGCGCACAGGAGAAACTGTCCCATCGACGCGGCCATACCCACGCAGATCGTCCGAATGTCACAGTTGACGTACTGCATCGTGTCGTAAATGGCCAGCCCGTCGGTCACCGAGCCCCCCGGGGAATTGATGTAGAGGCTGATATCACGATCTCGGTCTTCGGCTTCGAGCAACAACAGTTCAGCGCAGATCCGATTCGCCGTGCTTTGGTCCACTTGGGAGCCGAGGAAGACGATTCGCTCGCGCAGAAGTCGCTGATTGAGGTCATTCGTTCCGAGCCCTTCGGGCATGGCGGAGTTGTTCATGGTCACAATCTACTGGACTAAAGTGCACTGCCTCCCCGAGACACCTAAGGTGGTGTCCTCGCGGGCGTGGCGGAATTGGCAGACGCGCTGGTTTTAGGTACCAGTTCTTCGGAGTGTGGGTTCGAGTCCCTCCGCCCGCACCGCTCGAAGGATCGCGCCATCCTGCTAGGCTGTCACGAGCGTTCACCGCAACTAGCGGTGGAGACCGATTCGACCGTGGCATATCGAGTTGGGCTCACCTCAACTCATAGGAGTCATCGTGTCTGTATCCTTCGCCGATCTCGGCGTGCCCGTCAACCTGGTCGAACGTCTGCGCGCGCGCGGCATCAGCGACGCGTTCCCCATTCAGGTTGCCGCGATTCCCGATGCCCTGGCCGGGCGTGACGTGGTGGGTAAGGCCGTCACGGGGTCTGGCAAGACCTTGGCGTTCGGCCTACCGATGCTCGCTCGAATCGGCACCGCCCGTCCTCGCCAGCCGCTCGGCCTCATCCTCGTGCCGACTCGAGAGCTCGCGAGTCAGGTGCAAAAGGAACTGGCGCAGCTGACCAATGACCGGGGCCGTCGAATTATCACGATCTTCGGCGGTACCTCGTACAACGCGACGCGCAAGGCACTCAACAGCGGCGTCGACCTCGTAGTGGCGTGTCCAGGTCGACTCGAAGACCTCCTCGAACAGCGGATGCTTGATCTCTCCGCGGTCACTACCGTCGTCGTCGACGAAGCTGACCGCATGGCCGACATGGGCTTCTTGCCGGCGGTACGACGGATCGTTGGAGCAACTCCCACCCATCGCCACGTCATGTTGTTCTCCGCCACCCTGGGACCGGACGTTTCGGCTCTGGTCAGCGCCTTCACCCGAGACGCCGCCATCCACGATGTCGTGGGGGAAACGGCGCCGAGCGACGTCGACCACTACTTTTGGCGCGTCGGACGAGATCAGCGGCCCCAAGTCACCGCCGACATTGCGAATCAGTACGAGCGCGCCATTGTCTTTACCCGCACGAAGCACGGTGCCGATCGTCTCGCTCGCCAGCTCGGCGAACGTGGCGTCTCCGCGGTGGCGTTGCACGGTGACCGTTCACAGGCGCAGCGCGAACGCGCACTTCGATCCATGAAGGCCGGCGAGACACGCGTGCTCGTGGCGACTGACGTCGCCGCGCGCGGCATTCATATCGATCTGCTCCCGGTGGTCGTGCACTACGACCCGCCGACGCAGGCAACGGACTACTTGCACCGCTCTGGGCGCACCGGTCGAGCCGGCGCCAGTGGCGCGGTGATCTCCCTCGTCAGTGATGATGTGTCCGGACACGTTCGACGCATGCAGCGCTCGCTCGGACTACCCGCCACCGCCGACGAGCCAGCGAACGCGACGCCGTTGCGATTGGGTGCCGTCGACGATGCAGTCGCCGCGCAGCCACTGGACGAACGGGCGACACGTTCGCGTGGTCCACGCCCGGGTAACGAGTCTCAACGCGGCGTCGCCACTCGGGTTGATCGAGCGACCGCGCGCTCGAGCGACGCACTGCGCGATCGAAGCGCGCGCCGTCCCCGCTCGACCTCGAGCGAAAATCACCACGTGGCGCCGACGAAAACCCGGGCGCCGCGCGAGGACGTTCGTCACGCGAGCGCGCCCACGACCACCCGGCGGTTCGGTGCGGGCCACGCCGTAGTCAGTTTCTTCAATGACTCGAAAGGATTCGGCTTCGCCAGCGACGACAAGGGCGACGACTTGTTCATCCACTTCTCCAACATTGTCGGCGACGGATTCCGCACCCTGAGCCAGGGCCAGACGATCGCCTACGACGAGGCAACCGGTCCCAAGGGACGAGAGGCACGAAACGTTCGCGTCGTGGTCACCGGCGCGCGACGCCGCTAACGTCGACGATCGTGACCAACCAACCCGAAGTTGAACCTCACGTCGGACCCGCACCGAGTGACCTCGTCATCGACGACGTGGTGATCGGCGATGGGGCGGCCGCCCAGCGGGGCCACACCGCCGTGGTGCACTACGTCGGAGTGAGCCACTCGAGCGGCGAACAATTTGACTCCTCGTGGGACCGAGGCGAGCCGTTCGCGTTTGCCATCGGTGACGGCCACGTCATCGCTGGGTGGGATCGCGGCGTCGTCGGCATGCGAGTCGGTGGGCGCCGTCGACTGGTGATTCCGCCGCACCTTGGTTACGGCGACCGTGGCGCCGGTGGCGCCATCGCTCCGGGCGAAACACTGATCTTCGTGATTGACTTGATCAGCCTGCGCTAATCGAACGAGTACCGCGACGGGTCGTCGGCCAGCAGTCGTTGATAATCACCGTAGCGCTCGCAACAAATCTCAGCGACGAGCCGGAGTCGATCGTTAGGGTCGCTCAGGCTAAGCACCTTGAACTGGTCCAGCGTTGACATGGGCGTCATCGCGCAGAGTTGCCAACTGCGCACCCAGGGATCAGAGTCCATGACGCAGTCGTGGCGCAGCCGCTCGTCGGTCAGGACCTCACTACGCAGCGCCCGAAGCGCGCGCACCGCGGATTCGGTCGATCGCAGCAGGCTCGGTTCGATTTCTTCCTCATCACAGCAGCGCTCGCGAACGCTCGCTCGTGGGTATGGCGCATCGGCCAGCCACGACGACACCTCGACGCACTGCGTGCCTTCGACTCGCAACAGCGTCTGACCATCCGGCAAGATCTGCGAGCCAAGTATGCGCAACACCGTGCCGACCGAAGCGCGAACGTCACCGCCGCCCACTTCGAATCCGCGTTCGATCATGCACGTACCGAACCGGTGATCATCGGGCAACTCGCGCAACATCGTTTGGTACCGCGGCTCGAAAACGCAGAGCCCCACTACTTGGTGCGGAAATACCACCATCCCCAGCGGGAACATCGGTAGCACGCCGTCGCTCACGCTGCCAGCCTACGGGTGAACCTCTGACGCGGTGCCGCTTATCGCGCCAGTGTTGCCGCGAGCGCGCGCAGCGCCCGGGATCGATGCGAAACGGAATTCTTCTCCGTCGCTGACGCCTCGGCGAGCGTTCGACCGTTGAGATCATCGGCCGCGAAGACCGGGTCGTATCCGAAACCTTGGTCACCGCGTGGTTCTTCGAGAATCGAACCCTCGATTGTGCCGTCGACGGTGAGCGAGGTGCCGTCGGGATACGCCACCGCGATCACGGTGCGGAATCGAGCGCGCCGTTGAGAAGGGGGAACGGCTAAGAGCTCGCTCAGTAATTTATTGACGTTATCGACGTCCGAGGCATCGGCGCCGGCGTAGCGCGCGCTGTGGACACCCGGAGCTCCGCCGAGGACGTCGACGAAAAGACCCGTGTCGTCGGCGATCGCCGGTCCACCAACCCAGCGACAAATCGTCTGGGCCTTCAGGAGCGCGTTCCCCTCGAGGGTGCTAGCTGTTTCGTCGACCTCAGGAATGTTCGCTGGTCGATCGGCGACCTCCACACCGAGCTCGGCGAGGACCGCGCGAATCTCGAGCGCCTTGTGCGCGTTGGCGGTGGCGAGGACGAACGAGGTCACGTCGGGTGAATCGCCGGCGCCGTCGCCAGCACGAGGCGCTGCGCTTCGTGGATTGTCCGAATGCCCGTTTCGGCCAGATCAAGCAGCCGGTCAAGTTCGCGGCGACTGAACGCGGCGCCTTCTGCGGTCCCCTGCACTTCAACGAAGTCGCCCGACCCGGTCATCACGACGTTCATATCAGTGTCGGCCCGAGAATCTTCGCCGTAGGGCAGATCGAGCACCGCGACGCCGTCGACGATGCCCACTGACACCGCGGCAACCAGATCCGTGACGGCGTGCGACCCAACGCGACCGGCCGTTACCAATCGGGACACCGCATCATGGAGAGCGACGTAGCCACCACAAATCGACGCCGTCCGGGTACCGCCGTCGGCCTGCAGCACGTCGCAGTCAACCGTGATTTGCACGTCGGCCAGCAGCTGGAGATTGGTGACCGACCGCAAGGATCGACCGATCAGCCGTTGGATTTCGTGAGTGCGACCGGACTGCTTGCCCCGTGCGGCCTCGCGTGACGCTCGCTCCGGCGTGGAGCCGGGCAGCATCGAGTATTCCGCGGTCACCCAACCACGGCCACTGCCACGGAGCCAGCGTGGTACGTCCGTTTCAACCGAGGCGGTGCACAAGACACGCGTCCGACCAACTTCGACGAGGACCGAGCCCTGCGCCATTTCGGTATAGTCGCGCACGAAGCGAAGTGGACGAGCCTCGTCACTCGCTCGCCCGTCGGTACGAATGGTCATGTGATTTCCTCTCGAACGCGGAACTACGGTAGCGGATCGCGAGCACTCGCTAAAAGTAGATGATCCGCTTTGCCCGCTCAACGACTTCATCGATATCGTCGCTCCACGCGCCAGTCGATAGGTACTTCCATCCATCGTCGCAGGCAATCGTCACGATCGTCGCCGACTCACCGGACGCAATGGAGTTGGCACATTTGACGGCACCGGCCATGATCGCCCCTGACGAAATACCGACGAAGAGACCAACCTGCGTCATCGCACGAGTCCACTCAATGGATTCACGGGGTCGCACGACGATCTTTCGATCGAGCAGGGTCGCACCGTCGTTGTCGGTGAAGATTGGCGGAATGTAGCCATCGTCGAGGCTGCGAAGTCCATCGACGGTCTCACCGCTGGGTGGCTCGACTGCCCAGACTTGGACGCTCGGCTTACGTTCCTTCAGGTACCGCCCAACGCCTAGGAGGGTTCCTGACGTGCCGAGGCCCGCCACGAAGTGAGTGACCTCGGGTACGTCCGCGAAAATCTCTGGTCCGGTCGTCGCGTAGTGTGCGGCTGGATTCGCTGGGTTCGCGTACTGGTAGAGAAAGACCCAGTCGGGGTGCTCGAGCGCAATACGCTGAGCCATCCGCACCGCACCGTTCGAACCTTCGGAGCCCGGAGATTCGATAATGTCCGCTCCCCAAGCGAGCAACAGCTGGCGTCGCTCGGGCGACACATTCGTGGGCAGCACAACCTTAAGGTGATAGCCGCGCAGCCGGCATACCATCGCGAGCGCGATGCCGGTATTTCCTGACGACGGCTCGATGAGCGTTTGTCCAGACTGCCCGGGCACGAGACGCCCTTCTCGTTCGGCCGCCTCAATGAGCGAGAGCGCAACACGGTCCTTGACCGAGCCAGCGGGATTACGCCCTTCGAGTTTGGCGAGAATAGTGACGTTTGGATTGGGTGAAAGAGCACTGACGTCGATGACGGGCGTCGCGCCGATCAGATCGAGTACCGAACCGTAGCGCGTCACTACGCGGCGCCGCCAGCCACCGCTGGCAAGAGGGTGATTTCGTCACGGTCGCTGACCGGCGCGTCGACGCCGCCGATGTACCGCACGTCGTCGTCGTTGACGTAGACATTGAGAAAACGATGAAGCGAGCCATCTGTATTGAACAATTGGCCGGAAATGTCCGGGTACGCCACCGTCAGTTCACTCAATACCGCGCCGATCGTGGTTCCTTCGACGCTCACGGTCGTCAGGCCGCCCATCGCCGGGCGGAGCACCGTTGGAATACGCACCGTTGCCGCCATCAACCGCTCCTTGATTCCTCCGGTCAATTACGACCTGTGGGGTCGAATTTAATAGCCGTTGAGCGCGGTGTGACCTACGACGCGCGAGATGGTCGGTAGAAGACGGCCAGTTGCGTCGCCGCTCCACCGAGTCCAACGATCACGGTAACCAAGAGGTGCGTCGACACGGACCAGGTCAGGATATTCCACACGTGATCGAGGGAGTAGCGTCCCGCGCCCAACGTTCCGGGCACCAGCGAAGCGACGCTAATGCCCAGGGTGTACTCAATGCCTTCGCCCTTGTTGAAAATGAAGAAGCCATTCTTGCGATGGACCGTCATGATTGCGACCACCATCAACGACATCAGGCCCGCCGCGGCGAGCGTGGTCAACAACCCCAACACGAGCAGTACACCAACGCCTAACTCCGTCGTAGCGGCGATGAGCGCGTTGAGTGGTCCCGGACGTACTCCGATCGACTCGAACCACCGAGCGGTTCCGGGTAGTCGACCGCCGCGAAAGAACTTCCGATATCCGTGCGCGAAGATCATCGTGCCTAAGTACAACCGCAAGACGAACAGGACCAGGTCGACCGACCCGGGATACGCCGTCGGCACATTCATCGTTAACTCCTTCCTTGAGTAGGTCGGGAACCCCTACCGCTCTTCAATGTAGAGGTCTTCCTCGTCGACGGAATCACCTCGCACTCGGAAACTACGAATGGACGAGGGAACATCACGCAGGGAAACGATGACGTAGTGCCAGGTGGGATCGGGCGCTTGGCGTACGTCAGTATCGCTTGGGTACGCCTCGGAGTGGGTGTGGGAGTGAAACACCCCGAGTACGCTCAGCCCCTCACGTTCGACCCGCCGCACCGTTCGCAAGAGCACGAGTGGGTCGACTTCGTAGATGCGCGCCGATGAAGCCACGTTGCGACTCCCAACGACTTCGACGACCGTCGCGTCAGCTCCGTTGATGCGACCGACCAACAGGCCGCAGCCCTCGTCGGGAAGCGCCCGAATACACGCGGCAATGACCGTGTCGCGCTGCGTTCTGGACAGGGTCAGCACGAGGCCACCCTAGTCAACGGCGTGTCGTACCCTCGACGATAACTACGCTGGACTAATGGCTCGTGCTAAGCAGATCCAAGAGCGCCGTGCCAAGGCGAAGTCCGAGAGCGCCGACCGTGTCGTCGCGTCAAATCGGCGCGCGCGACACGATTACGAAATCGTCGACGTGTTGGAGTGCGGTCTCGTCCTCACCGGCAGCGAGGTCAAATCACTGCGAGCGGGCAAGGCACAGATCGCCGAAAGTTACGCACGCATCGAGGGCGGTGAGCTTTGGCTGTTTGGCTCACATATTCCACCTTGGAGTTACGCCGTCGGTTTCGGGAGCCACGATCCCGATCGCAAGCGCAAGTTGTTGGCACATCGTCAGCAACTGCACCAGTGGTGGGTCAAAACCCAGACGCAGCCCCTGACCATGGTGCCACTGAAGATCTACTTCAAAGATGGTCGAGCCAAGGTCGAGGTCGCCCTCGCTCGGGGTAGGAAGCAGCACGATCGTCGTCAGGCCATCGCCCAGCGAGATGCGGAGCGCGAGATCGCCCGGTCAGTGCGCAACTTCGAGAAGTTCGCTTGACCACCCGAGTCCTTCTTGGACCACCGACCACGTGTTAACTGAGCAACACCATCCGGCAGAGTGCGATCGCTGATCGACATCGTGGTCGCCGTACATTAGTCGCCTAGCAGCACGGGGTCATCTGAGCCGACTAAACGTCGAAGGCACCTCGAGCATCCGGTGGCGCTAAACTGGATACGTAGTTTCGTCTTGAAATTACGCGAAGGGGGTGATTGGTCTCGACGTCAGTCGTCAAGGTGAAAGCAGCGAGCCGTGGTCTCCGGAACCACGTAAAAGAGCCGGAAACAAAAATAAACGCCAAGCCTCAGCTTGCGCTTGCTAGGTAACTAGCAACGTCCGACTAGACCCCGCCTTGCGGTTTAGATTATGGGCGTCATAATGCAGGGCTTACCGACGGAAATCGCCAGCGAGTCCACCGGAAAATTCAGTTGGCTACGGGCTCACACCGGTGCTCTTGATGGTGTGTCCCCCGACAATTCCTCAAGAGCTGCGCTCGGAGAATGTTCACTACGAAGCTGACGGACCTGGGTTCGATTCCCAGCACCTCCACAA
>JAKBCT010000092.1 GCA_021807655.1 Actinomycetes bacterium
ACCGAACTCGAAGAGGAGATGGCGCGACTCCGCGCGGCCATCGCCGAGCTCGAGTCGATCCTCGCCAGCGACACGAAACTGCGGGCCGTGATCACGGACGAAATGACCGTGATCAAGAACAAGTACGCGACCGAGCGACTCACGCAGATCGTGAACGACCCGGGCGAACTCGGCGTCGAGGATCTCATTGACGACGAGGACATCGTGATCACGATGACCCGCGCCGGCTACGTGAAGTCGGTGTCCGCCGACGCGTTCCGCACGCAGGGACGAGGCGGGCGAGGGGTGCAGGGAGCGAAGCTGCGAGACGAGGACTTCGTCGACCAGATCGTGCACACCACGACGCACGCGCACCTGTTGCTGTTCTCGAACCGCGGACGAGTCTTTCGACTTCGGGGCCACGAGATCCCGATGAAGGAGCGCACGGCGAAGGGCACCGCGGTGGTGAACCTGCTCAACCTGCAGCCCAACGAATCGATTCAGGCGATCGTCGCGACCAACGACTTCCCCAAGGACGAGTTCCTGGTCTTCGCGACCTCGAACGGCACGGTCAAGAAGACGTCGTTCTCCGAATACGACAAGTCTCGTCGCGAGGGCTGGATCGCGATCAAACTGCGCGACGGTGACGAAGTGGTGCGCGTGGTCGCTACCCGCGGCGAGGACGACCTCATGATGGTGACCTTCCGTGGCATGGCGATCCGATTCAACGAAGGGGAAGTGCGCGAGATGGGCCGTGACGCGACGGGCGTCCGGGGCATCCGCCTGAAGGGCGACGACCGGGCGATTTCGCTCGACGTCGTTCGTGACGACGCCGACCTCTTCTTGGTGACCGACACCGGCTTCGGCAAGCGGGTCAAGACCGACCGTTTCAACGTCCAGGGCCGCGGTGGCCAGGGCGTGCGAGCCATCCGACTCACGGCGGCGCGGGGCTTCGTGGTCGCGTCCCTGATGGTCGAGCTCTCCGACGAGGTGCTCCTCGCGTCGAGTGGTGGCGTGCTGATTCGCACCCCCGTGCGTGAGGTGTCTTCGCAGGGCCGCGACGCGACGGGCGTGCGGGTCATGAACCTCGACGAGGGGCACACCGTGGCGACCGCGGCCGTGGTGCCGTCCGAGGAGTAGTCAGCGACGCGCCCAGGCGCGGGTGAGTGCGTCGAGGATGGCGTCCTCGCCCTGGGCGCCCGAGACGAGGAAGGCGCGGTCGATCACGAAGGCCGGCACACCGCTGATGCCGATCTCGTGAGCGACCCGTTCGTCGGCGCGCACGGCGTCGGCGAACTCGTCGCCGGTCCAGAGCGACGCGGAGCCGACGACGCCCACCTCGCTCGCGAGCTGGTCGAGGGTCGACGGGTCGCTCACCACGAGCCCCTCGCTGAAGTAGGCGGCGTGGAGGCGACGGGCCATCGGCGCACCCAGTCCCTGTGACGCGCCGAGCGCGATCAGGCGATGGGCGTCAAAGGTGTTGGTGGGTCGCGCCCGGTCCAGGGCCCACGTGAGACCCAGCGCGGCGGCTTGTTGACTGAGCCGAGCGTGGAGTTCGCGCGAGCGCTCGAGGGGCATCGAGTATTTGTCGGCGAGCAGTTCGTCGAGGTTGAGCGGGCTCGGAGTGGCGTTCGGGTCCAGTTCGAAGGCGTGGTGCACGACCGTCACGGCGTCGCGGTGCTCGAAACGCGCGAGCGCGAGGTCCAACTGACGCGATCCGAGGTAGCAGAACGGGCAGACGACGTCGCTCCAGAGGTCGACGATCAAGGGTTCGGCCATGACGCCATCGTGGCACACCTCTGCGGGTCGGGCACAATGGAGGGGTGGAATCGCACACCCCGAGCCAAGAGCCGCGCCGTCGGCGCACCCCGGCCCGGGTCGAGACGTCGCTCGTTCACGCCGATTCGCGGGTCGGTACCGATCGTCGCCTGACCCGGTCCCGGTAGGGTCGATACCTTGCTTATTGTTCGGGACCTCACCATCGAGATCGGCGCGCGCCGGATCGTCGAACCAGCGTCGTTCACCATCGGTGACGGCGAGAAGGTCGGCGTAGTCGGGCGAAACGGCGTCGGCAAGTCAACGCTGCTCGCGGTACTGCGCGGTGAGACGCCCGAGCACTTGCGCATCGGCGGCGGCGTCACCCATCAGGGGGCCCTGAGCCACCTGCCCCAAGAGCCCATCCCGGGGGGACTCGGCGTAGAGCCGATCGGACTCTCGCACGTGCTGTCCGCGCGCGGGCTCGACCAGTTGGACGCCGACATGCAGCACGCGCGCCACGAACTGGCGGCGAACCCGACCGACGACACGATCGAACGATTCACGACGCTCGAGGCCGACTTCGGCGAGCGCGGCGGCTACGAGGCCGAGTCCGAGGTGGCGCGGCTGGCGGCGGGGCTCGGACTCGACGAATCCCTGCTCCTCGAGGATCTCAGCTCGCTGTCGGGCGGTCAGCGTCGGCGGGTCGACCTCATGCGCGTGCTCTACGAGCAGCCCGACATCATGGTGCTGGACGAGCCGACGAACCACCTCGACATGGCGGCCAAGCGATGGCTGTTCGACGAGTTGGAGCGTTTCCGCGGAACCGTCGTCGTGATCAGTCACGACCTACCCCTGCTCGACCGGGCGATCAGCAGGGTCCTGGCGTTGCGCGACGGCCAGTTGCGCGAATACCGCGGCAACTACTCCTCGTACCTGGCCCAGGACGAGTCTCGGCGACTGGCCGAGGAGAAGCTCGCGGTGGCCCAGGACGCGGAGATCAGTCGACTGAAGACCCTGGCGGACTCGATGCGGGGACAGACCGAGGCGCGCGCGCGCAAGGCGAAGGTCCTCGACCGACGCGTGGGCAAACTCGAGGTCGGGCGCGTCGAGGTCACCAAGAAGGAGCGGACCGTCAAGTTCCGTCTGCCCGAACCCCCGCGCAGTGGCGACGTGCCGATGACCGTGGACCACGTCGCCGTGCGCTACGGCGACCTCGACGTGCTGCGCGACGCCTCGTTCATCACCCGTCGCGGCGACCGCATCCTGATCGTTGGTCGAAACGGTGCGGGCAAGTCGTCGCTCCTGCGCTGTCTCGCGGGGACGCAACGGCCCCAGGGCGGCGCGGTCAAGTTTGGGGCGAACGTCGAGGTGGGCTACTTCGCCCAGGAGCACGAGCAGCTGGACTTCACCAAGACCGTGCTCGCGCACCTCGCCGACGCCACCGTGGAGACCGAGGTCCAGCGGCGGGCGCTATTGGGCGCCTTCGGTCTGAAGGGCTCGGCCGCACACCAACTGCCCGGGACGTTGTCGGGTGGAGAGCGGGCGAAACTCGCCCTCGCGATCCTCGCGGCGTCACGGGCGAACTTGCTGCTGCTCGACGAACCGACGAACAACCTCGACCCCGCGAGTGTCGACGCGCTCGGCGAGATGTTGCGTTCGTGGCGCGGCACCATCGTCGCGGTGAGCCACGAGCGGTCCTTCGTGGAGAAGCTCGAACCCACCCACGCGGTGCTGTTGCCCGAGGAGTACTTCGACCTCTGGCGAGACGACTACTTCGATCTCATCGAACGTCGCTGAGTCAGCCGGCCGTAGCGGTCAGTGGAGCCGACAGCACCGCGAGTGACTGACCGGCCCACGCGCGAACGCCGCTGTGACCGCGGTAGACGAAGGTCGGCAAGAGCCACACGGTGTGGTCGGCCAGCGTGTAGAGCGACCACGAGAGCTCGACCGAGGTGGCCGTTGTGGGCCGCGCACTCGACAGCGT
>JAKBCT010000093.1 GCA_021807655.1 Actinomycetes bacterium
TCGCGACGGTCTCACTGGTGGACGACGAGCCGTGGTCGGTACCGCCGTCGGCGGCGCGCGTGCGCGCGAAAGTGCGCCCGGGGTCCCTGCGAGCCGACCGCGTCGAGCGGCTCGCCTCACTGGGGCGCCCGGTGATCGTGGACTACAACTGTTCGGGCGCCTCGGTCGACGCGGTCGCGCGCGAACTCGATTCGCTGGGAGACGCGGTGCCGATCGTCGCCGTGGAACAGCCCTTCGCGCCCGGCAATCTCATCTCGCACGCGCAACTCGCGGCGAGGCAACTCGCGCCGGTCAGCCTGGATGAGGGACTGCGCTCGCTGCTCGACTTGCGACTGATTGCGCGCTATCGCGCGGCCAGCGTCGTCTGCGTGAAGCCGGCTCGCGTGGGGGGCTTGGCCGCGGCGCGAACGATCATTGACGCGGCGCAGCGCGCGGGGATTCGTCCGTACGTGGGCGGATTCTTCGAATCGCCGCTGGCGCGCACCACGCTACGGAACCTGGCGGCGGCCTTCGTCGACGAGCCGAGCGACGTGGCGCCGGTGCGTACGCGAGCGAAGAGCGGACTCGAACACGCCGTTGACGGCATCGGGTATCGACCGCGCAGAGGGGCGCTCGACGAGATCGTCTTAGAGTTCGAGTCGTGAGCCGTACACTGCTAGCAATGGGTACTCGACAGGTTCGTCGGCGTCTCGAGGATGTCCAGCGACGCCTGTCGGCGGCGAGGGAGAGTCAGCGAATTTTGGAGGAGCAGGTCATCGTGTGGACCGACGCGCTCGACGACGCGCGGATCCGCGCCCTGGTGTCCGAGACGCCACTGCAGACGCATGAGTATGACGATTTGTCGCGGCACGTGGCCGCGGCGACGGCGGAGTTAGCGCGCCGACGACGCGAGGTCGAGGGCCTCGTGTCCTAGCGCGACGAACTGCTGCGAAACTGGACACCGAAGGACTGAGCATGGAAAAACGCGTTGTGATTGCCGACGACGAGTCGATCATTCGCCTCGACCTCAAGGAGATCCTCGAGGATGACGGCTACCTCGTCGTGGGAGAGGCCGCCCGCGGCGACGACGCACTGGCGCTGATTCAAGAGCACCAGCCCGACCTGGCCCTGCTCGACGTCAAGATGCCGGGGCTGGACGGGATCGAGGTGGCGAGGGCGCTCAAGGACACACCCACCGTCGTCGTCCTGCTCACGGCGTTCAGTCAGCGTTCGCTCATCGAAAACGCGCGTGACGCCGGTGTGGCCGCGTATCTGGTCAAGCCGTTTCGCAGCAGTGAACTGCTGCCGAAGCTCGCGGCGATACTGGATCCGGCGTCCCACGACGATCTGGTGACGGTCGACTCGCATCACGTTGACGACAAGATCGAAACCCGTGAGATCGTCCAGCGCGCCAAGGAGCAGCTGATGGCCGAACGCGGACTGGACGAGCCCGCGGCCTTCGAGATCATCCAGCAGTCGGCCATGCGCGGACGCACGCGCATGCGCGACGTCGCCCAACGGATCCTGCGCGGGGAGTTTGGTGGCTGAGACGCGCGACGACGCGCCGCTGGTACTCCTGGACGGCATGTCGCTCGCCTTTCGGGCCTTCTTCGCCCTGTCGACCGAGATTGCCACCTCCGACGGGGTGGTCACCAACGCGTTGCACGGCTTCGCGGCCATGCTGCATTCGCTCATCCGCTCGCAGCGTCCCCGGGCCCTCGCGGTGGCCTTCGACCTGCCCGGTGGCACGTTTCGCGACGCGATGAGCGAGGACTACAAGGGGGGACGCGCGCAAACACCGGCCGAGCTCGAGCCCCAGTTCGACTTCATCCGCTCGCTGTGCGAGGTGTTGTCCATACCGGTGATCGGGGTCGCCGGCTACGAAGCCGATGACGTCCTGGCGACGCTCGCGACCCAGGCTCGCGACGACCAACAACCCGTCATCATCGTGACCGGCGACCGGGACACGTTTCAACTCGTCGAGGATCCCTACGTGCGGGTGCTCTACAACCGCCGCGGGGTGTCGGACTACTCCCTCTACGACGAAGCCGGCATCGTGGAGCGCTGCGGGGTCGAGCCCGCGCGATACCCGTTGCTCGCCGCCTTGCGCGGCGACCCCTCGGACAATCTGCCCGGCGTTCCCGGGATCGGCGAGAAGACGGCGGCCCGGCTGCTCAGCCAATACCGGGATTTCGACGTGCTCTTTGAGCACCTGGACGACCTCACACCGAAGTTGCGCGAGAATCTGGCCGCGTTCGAGGATCGGGCCCGCAACAACGAACGCGTGATGCTGCTGGTGCGTGACGTTCCGCTGAGCGTGCGCGCTGAGGAATTGACGCTCGGCGGGTGGGATCGTCAGGCCGCGTTGACGTTCTTCGAGCGATTCGAAATGAACACGATGCGCGGTCGCTTCGACCAGTTGATGACCGAGGGCTTGCTCGGAGCGTCGAGTGACGGTGGCCGCACGCGCGAAGCGCCGCCGGCGATGACCTTGACCGAGGCCGAGGTCGCCACCGTCATGGGGGCAGCGGTCCTCACCGTCGCATTCGACGCCGAGCGCGTCGCGGTCGCCGATCGGGCGAGTGGGCTCGCTTGCGTCGTGACCTGGGATGCGTTCTGGCAGCACTATCGTGCCCAGCCGATCGCGGGCCACGACGTCAAGGGCGTCCTGCGCCGGGCGGCGGAGCGGGGGATCCGTACGCCGGATGCGGTTGACGACGGCGCAATCATGGCGTTTCTCATCGACGCCACGAGCGGTCGCTACGGGCTGGACGACGTCGCCTCACGCTTCCTCGGTACATCGGGCCGACCGAGCGCTCCTACCCTCTTCGCGAGCGCCTCCGATGAGCAACTTCGACACGACGTTGCGCTCGTGGGGCGCCTGCTGGACGTGCTGCGGGCCGAGATCACCCGTTGGGAACTCGGCTACGTGTACGAGGCCATTGAACTGCCGCTCATCGCGGTGCTCGCGCGTATGGAGGCGCGGGGCATCCGGGTCGACGTGGAGCTCCTGGGGTCCATCGCGCGCGAATTCGCCGAGGAAGCGGCCCGACTCGACCGAGCGATCCAGGAAGCCGCCGGACACCCGTTCAAGGTGAACTCCCAGCAGCAGCTTCAGACGGTGTTATTCGATGAGCTGAAACTCACGGCCGGTCGCAAGATCAAGTCCGGGTTCTCGACCGACGCGACGAGCCTCGAGTCGATCGTTGATGAACACCGCATCGTGCCGCTGATCCTTCGATACCGAGAGGTCGAGAAGTTGCGCAGCACGTACGGCGCGACCCTGATCGACACGGTCGCCGCCGACGGTCGAATTCACGCGACCTTCCAGCAGACCGTCGCGCGAACCGGTCGACTCTCCTCGGAGTCGCCGAACCTGCACAATATTCCCGTGCGCAGCGCCGAGGGACGACGACTTCGATACGCGTTCTTGCCATCGCCCGGCTGGCTGCTTGCGGTGGCGGACTACAACCAGATCGAGCTGCGGATCCTCGCGCACCTGTCCCAGGACGAGGGGCTGCTCGGCGCCTTCGCGGCCAACGTGGACGTGCATCGGGCAATTGCGAGTTCGGTGTTCGGTGTGCCGGCGGAGGCGGTGAGCCACGAGCAGCGCGAACTGGCCAAGGCCGTCTCGTACGGTTTGGCCTACGGGATGGAGGCCTTCGGACTCAGCCAACGCATGGGCGTA
>JAKBCT010000094.1 GCA_021807655.1 Actinomycetes bacterium
ACCAATGATCCGCATGACACCGGGCGCTTCGAAACGCAGGCGTACGTCCCCGGAGATGTGGCGCTGCGTCTCGGCCACGAAGGCGTCAATAGCCTCCTTGAGCGGCGAAAACCACATTCCGTCGTAGACAAGTTCGCTCCAGCGCGGCTCGAGCCGCGCCTTTTCGTGGTGGACGTCGCGTTCGAGGTTGAGGTCCTCCAGATCGGCGTGGGCGGCGATCAGGGCCAAGGCGGCGGGGCACTCGTAAACCTCGCGGCTCTTGATGCCAACCCGACGGTTCTCCACCATGTCCAACCGGCCGAAACCCGTCGATCCCGCGCGGTGATTCAGCGTGCGGATGAGATCGGCGAGGGGCGTGATGATTCCGTCGATGGCGATCGGCACGCCTTCACGGAAGGTGATCGTGAGCTCCACCGGCTCCAGATTGGTAACCCTGGTCAGCGTGTAGGGGTCGCTCGGCGGTTCCGCCCAGGGATCTTCCATCTCACCGCACTCGATCGCCCGGCCCCAGAGGTTCTCGTCGATCGAGTAGATCTTCTCCTTGGTCGCGCGGATAGGGATCTCCCATTTCTCGGCGTAGTCGACCGAGTCCGCCCGGGTCATCCCCCAGTTACGCGCCGGGGCGAGAACCTCGAGGTCCGGCGCCAGTGCGTGCGTGCCGACTTCGAAGCGCACCTGGTCGTTACCCTTGCCCGTGCAGCCGTGCGCCACGGCCGTCGCGTTGAACTTGCGCGCCTGGTCGACCAGGTGCCGCACGATGACCGGTCGCGAGAGGGCCGACACCAACGGATACTTCCCCTCGTAGCGGGCATTCGCCATGATCGCCGGCGCGCAGAACGCCTCGGCCATCTCATCGCGGGCGTCCACCACGACGCAGTCGATCGCCCCGGCGACAATCGCCCGGTGCTTGATGTCTTCGAAACTCTCCGAACTCTCCGGGTCCTGACCCACGTCAACGAGGACGCAGACGACCTCGGCGTCCCACTCTTCCATCATCCAGCGGATCGCCACGGAGGTGTCAAGCCCTCCGCTGTAGGCCAGTACCACTCGCTTCGTCATCA
Organism: Actinomycetes bacterium; assembly: GCA_021807655.1. The sequence continues at coordinate 1,062 of JAKBCT010000094.1, forward strand.
CTGTTCCTTTCTTGATACTGCGTTCATTCCAAGCCGGCGAGTTCGCGGAAACTCTCCGCCATCGCCGCACCACCGTGTTCGTCGCTCGCAATCACGAGCACCGTGTCATCACCGGCGACGCTGCCGAGCACGCCATCGAGGGCGCTACGGTCCAGGGCGGAGGCGACCACGTGCGCACAGCCCGGTGGCGTGCGCAGGACAACGAGGTTCGCCGAACTCTCGACCGACACCACCCACTCGCCCATCATCCGGCGCAGGTGATCGAGCGGCGGTGAACTGATCTTGGGTGAACTGGCCACGACGATGCGTCGCGACCCGTGTTCGTCACGAACCTTGATCGTGCCCAGCTCCTGGAGATCGCGCGTCACGGTGGCCTGGGTCGCCGTGATCCCCTCGGACTGGAGTCGGGTCACCAACTGCGCAGCGGTCGAGATCACCTCTCGCTCAATGAGCTCGTTGATGCGATGCTGTCGTTGCGTCTTGGTCATCATTCACCGTCCTTTATCCACCGCAGCGCGCCGATCATCGCCGAACGTCGGTGCGCCACCTGCTGCCACACGAGGGACTGGGGTCCGTCCATCACGCCGTCGGTGATCTCGTCGCCGCGATGAGCCGGCAGGCAGTGCAGCACGATTGCGTTCGAGGCCGCCGCTTCGAGCAGCGCCTCGTCGATTCGAAAGGCGTCCAGATCGACCCGGCGACGGCGCGTCTCTTCTTCGAAACCCATCGACACCCAGGCGTCGGTGTACACCACGTCAGCGCCACGCACCGCCTCGGTCGCCGACGAGGTCAGGCGCAACTTCGCCCCCTCGACCGCTAGCGGGTCCTCATCGGTCCCCGCGGTGAGCTGATAGCCCTCGGGCGCACCGACCACGACCTCGACACCCAGCCGGGTCAACGCCACCGCCAGCGAGCGCGCCACGTTGGTCACGTCGCCGACGTAGGCGACACGCAGACCACCCAGTTGACCCGGGTCCCCGTTCGCGAAGTGGTCGGCGATCGTGAGCACGTCAGCGATCGCCTGGGTCGGGTGCGCGACGTCACTCAACAGGTTGATCAGCGACAGCCGTTCCATCGTGGCCCGGCGGATTCGCTGAAAAACCGAATGGTGGCGAATGCGCATGGCGCACACGGAGTAGAGCGCGTCGATCGTGCGACCGACGTCTTCGGCGGACTCGCGACTATCGAGGCCAATTTCGTCGTCACCAAAGAACGTCACGTAGCCACCGAGTTCGTGGACCGCGGTGGAACACGCGGCCCTCGTGCGCAGGCTCGGGCGCTCGAAGACGAGTGCCACCCCCTGACCCGCGAACAGCGAATCATCGATCGGCGCTCGAGCCGACTCGAGGATCGCGCGCAGATCGTCGTTGCCCAATTCGCTGATCGTTACGACGTGCCGGCTCATCGCTTCACCTCCGTGCTCGGGATTGTCCCGTTCAGTACCCCGAGCAGCGCGTGGGGGCGCGTCCCGTTGGCGAGCACGACGCGCGCCGCACCGGCGTCCACGGCATCCAGGGCGGCCTGCATTTTGGGAATCATGCCGTCCCTGATCGAACCCTCGACCATCATCGAACGTACGTCGGCGCCGGACACCGAGGTGAGTGCACTCGCGGGATCGTCGCGATCACCTCGCAGCTGATCGACGTCACTCAGCAGTACCAACGCGTCCGCGTTCAGGGCCGCGGCGATCGTTCCGGCGACCGTATCGGCGTTGCAGTTGAGCAGCTCGCCCGCGGCGTCGCTCGCCACGGGACCAACGACCGGCGTCCAGCCGCGTTCGAGGAGGTCCGTCACGAGTTGCGCGTCGACGCGGATGTCACGGGCCACCCGCCCGAGTCGACCACCCCGAGCCGTCGCCTTCACCAGCGCTCCATCGACCCCGCTCAGTCCCACCGCGTCGAGTCCGGCCCGAACCAACGCCGCCGTGACCCGCTGGTTGACCAGTCCGAGGGCCATCGCGACGTACTCCATCGTCTCGGAATCCGTCACGCGCAGCCCGTCGAGGAACTGGCTGACGAGCCCGACGCGTTCGAGTAGCGAGGCGATTTGCGGTCCGCCCCCGTGCACGATGACGACCGACGTCGTATCGCGGATCGATCGCACGTCCGCGGCGAGTCCCTCGAGGACGGGTGAGGCGGCGTCGAGTCGATCGAGCGCGTGTCCGCCGACCTTGACGACGATCCGGTTCACGGCGTCACGCCGCTTCGCGGTAGGCCGAGCGTCTCGACGAGTCCCGAGGCGACGTTGAACGCCTGGACGGCCTGGCCGGCCGCGCCCTTGAGGAGGTTGTC
>JAKBCT010000015.1 GCA_021807655.1 Actinomycetes bacterium
CGTCCTAGAAGCCGACGATTCCGTTGGGCGTCCCGTTGCCCGTCGGACCGTTGTAGCCGCTAGGCAGGCTGTCGGCGGCGTTGCACAGGTAGACGGTGCAGTGGCGCGCGTTCGATCCGCTCGTCACCCTGTTGAGCGGCAAACCGTTGGCGTAGAGGTTCGCGGCCGTGACCGACGAGGTGTTACCGGCGAGCGCGTAGATGGACGCGATGATCGGCGAGGCCACGCTCGTGCCGCCAAAGACCAGCCACCCGGACTGACCGTAGGTGTCGTAGACGGCGACCCCGGTGTTGGGATTCGCGTCGGCCGCGACGTCGGCCACCGTCCGACCGCTGCACAACGTTGTGGGCTGCCAGCCGGGGTTCTGGTCGTACGTCGAGCAGCCCGATCCGGTGCCGGACCAGACGGTCTCGCTCCAGCCACGCGTCGAGTTCGAGGTGGTCAGCGTCGTGCCGCCGACGGCCGTGACGTACTGGGACGAGGCTGGGTACTCCGCGCCGTAGCCGCTGTCGCCGGCGCTGGCCGTGATGACAACGCCCGGGTGGTTGAAATAGAGGCTGTCGTAGGACGAGTCGCTCGACGACGCCGACGCGCCGTAGCTGTTCGAGATTACCTGTGCGTGGAGCGCCGCGTAGTTGACCGCCGCGCCCAGGTTGCTCATGCTCGCCGAGCTCGCCTCGACGAGCAGGATGTGGCAGGTCTGACAGATCGCTGAGACCATGTCCAAGTCGAGGGAGATCTCCTCGGACCACGAGGTGTTGTTGCCGGGCAACGAAGTACCGCCGGACTGATTCACCTGCATGACGCATCCCGAACCAGTCGAATTCACGCACGGTGGCAGTCCGAACGTCGCACGGTACGTGGCGACGTCGGTGATCGCGTTCGGGTCGTTGTAGGCGTCGACGATGGCGACGGTCGGGACTTGCCCGCTCCCAGCGAGCGCAGAGATCGCACTCGTGAGGTTGTACGCCGACGCGATGTCGCTCGGGAAGTACCCCGACGGCGTGCTACCACCCGACGGCGGCTGCTTACCACCCTTGGCATTGGTCGACGGACCGTGCACGCCCTGCCAGTTGACACCGGGATTGAGCAGTTGGATGGCGCCGCAGTGCGCCACGCCCGGCGCCTGGGACGGCGTGCACGCCGGGAGGACGTCGCTCGCCGAGGACGGTCGGGCGGCGCCAGCGGGCAGCACCGCCACGGCACCGAGCAGCGTTATGGCCAGCGCACTGACGATCGACTTTCTCATCGCTTCCCCCAGTCGTTTCGACGACGGTCCCACGATTCGAACGCGGACGTGGTCTACTGTACGCCGCGGGGTCGGCGAAGGTCAACGGGCGAGTCACCGGCACGACGCGGAGCCGCACTGTAGACCGGCCGGGCCGACGTGGCCGCGCACGATGCGCGACGGACGGGATCGTACGTAGGACAATGGAGTCGTGAGTGACGCGCGCGACGACCGGCTCGCACGCATCATCGCCCAGTACGAGTCGGCCGTTGGCAACTATCTTCGCCGACGGCTCTACCCGCTCGCCGCGGCCGACCTCGACGAACTGGTCGCCGACACGTTCACCGTCGTGTGGCGCCGCCTCGAGTCGTTGCCGGCCGACGCCGAGCTGGCCTGGATCATCGGCGTCGCGCGCAACGTGCTTCGCAACGCCCAGCGATCGCGACGCCGGCGTGACGCCTACGAGGGCGCCGTTGCCGCACAGCGCAGTGCTCCGGCAACCGAGGACGTCGTGATCGCCGACGCGAGGGTGCGTCACGCGCTGTCGGCACTGCGCGAAGACGATCGCGAGATCCTGCTCCTGCACGAGTGGGATGGCCTGGCCGTCGACAACCTGGCGCAGCTGCTCGCGATCTCACCGGAGGCCGCGGCCGTTCGCCTGTCGCGAGCGCGAGCGCGCTTTCGAGCCCTCTACGACGAGTGGGACGAGCCGTGAAAGATCGCGGCCGGCGCGGACAGGTACCAGGTGAAGGAGAGAGCAATGCGTGACGCGTTCGAGGCGCTCGCCGCCCAGGACCCCGCGGCCGTGGCCTACCATCACGGCGACCTCGCGGGCCTCACGACGAGTATCGCGTCGATTCGGGTACGACCCGCCCGAGCGCCGCGGAGCTTCCGCGCGGCCGTGGCGGCAACGGTGGCGACGGCCGGCGCAACCACCGCGGCCCTGATCGCGCTGCTCGCCGCGGGCCCGACCCTGCCCCTCATTGGCTTCGCCGCGCCCCGGGCGACCGTTCTCTATTCGACGAAGTCCGCGACCGTTGCGACTGGCTCGGTCGCCGCGCGCCGCCCGGCGACCAGGCCCGTCGCTGGCGCACTCGGCCCCGGGCCGTCGCTCGCCGCCGCCTACCGCGTCACGCTTCCGGCGACCAGCCTGCGGGCACTCGAGCGCCTCGGCGACGCGCTCGGCGTCGTCGGGTCAATCGCTGGCTACAACGGCACCGTCTACTCCGAGACGTCGCCGACCGGCGCGCGGGTTGTCTACGACACCTCGACGGGACTCGCCCGCTGGCGCTACCTGCCCGGACCGACGTCGGGGCTTACCCCCGCCGCGCTGTCGCGGGCGCTCGCGAACCAGCACTGGGGCTACGCCCCGGACGTTCCCGCGCGCGGTGGATCGGCCGCGGTCGTCGTTGACGGCTCGGTGACGAGCCTGCGCGTGGTCGCGATCGTTCGAAGCGGCCACGTCGTAGACGCCGTTGGCCCGGCCTTCGCCGTCGCGGCGATCGTTAACTATCCGCTTCGCTCACCGACGAGCGCGCTGGCGGGACTCTCGAGCGAGATCCGCGCCCGCGCGTCGTCGTTCACGCTTACTTGGACCGCCTTCACATTGATCGACAGCACCGAGTGGCTGTTGCCGACCTTCGTGTTTCGCGGCCGCGCCGAGGCGCGCCCGTGGACGGCGAGCGCGCTCGCGATCAGAGCCGCGGCCATCGGCACCGGGGGGTGAGTTAGCGCCGTTCGATCAGGTCGAAATACTCGTCGCGCCAGAGGTCGAAGTACTCCTCGGGCAGCAGCACGGCGTGGGTGGGCTCGAGCCGCTCGACGAAGGCTCGCTCGTGGCTCACGGCGACCATCGTGCCGCGCCACTGTCGCAACATCTCACCCAGCGCTACCACGCTCGCTGGATCCAGGTTGTTCGTCGGCTCGTCGAGCAGCAGCAGGTTGGCGGTCGACGCCGCGAGGATCGCCAGCGCCAACTTCGCGCGTTCGCCGCCCGAAAGGGTACCGGGCAGCTGGTGGGCGGCCGATCCCTTCAGTCCGAAGGCGCCGAGCAGCGCGCGTCGCTGGACCTCGGTCTGAACTGTTGCGTCGGCGAGGTGATCGAGGACCGACTTGGTGAAGTCCAGCTGCTCGTGTTCCTGGGCGAAGTAGCCAACCTTGACGTTGGCGCCGAAACGCACCGTGCCGCCCTGGGGCTGCTGGGTATCGGCGAGGCAGCGCAGCAGCGATGACTTGCCCGCCCCGTTGCGCCCGACGATCAGGATTCGATCGCCTCGGCGCGTAATGAACGACGCGTCGCGCAACACCTCGAGGTCCCCGTAGCGAACGATCAGGTGCTCAACCGCCATCGGCACGTCGCCGCTGCGCGGCGGATCGGGCAGTCGAAACCGGACGGTGCGTTCCTTCTTCGTAACTTCGACCCGACCACTTTCGAGCTTGCCGACTCGACGGTCGAGCACCTTGGCCTTGCGGGCCCTCGCCTCGGTCTGTCCCCGCATCGAGTCGGCAAGGGTCTTCAGCCGACTGATCTCGCTGTCCTGGGCCGCCGCCAGCTTCTCCTCGCCGAGTCGGCGAGCCTCGTCCTGGGCCAGGTAGGAGGAGTAGTTCCCCTTGTACTCGCGCACCTGACCGTCGCGCAGGGCGAGCACCCGATCGATCGCCTTGTCGAGCAGCGGCAGGTCGTGACTGATCACGATCACCGTCCCGCGAAAGCGTTCGAGTTCATCGAAGAGCCAGCGCTTCGCCGCCATGTCGAGGTGGTTCGTCGGCTCGTCGAGCACCATGATGTCGGGTCGCTCGTAGAGCACGCGCATGAGATCGACCCGGCGACGCTGGCCACCCGACAGCGATCCCAAATCTTCCAGGAGCAGCGCCTCGTCGAGACCCAAGCCCGCCGCGAGCCGGGCGACCTCGGACTCGGCCTCGTAGCCACCGCGTTCACCGAAGTCGGCCTCGAGCGACGTGAACCGCTCGATGGTGTGGTCGTTCGGGTGGGCGGCCAGCTCGTGTCGGGCGTGTTGCATGTCGGCGTCGAGTTGGTCGAGTCCGCGCGCCGAGAGCACGTGCGAGAGCCCAATCGGCTCGACGCCGAGTCCACCGACGATCGGCTCTTGGGGCAGGTGACTGAGCGTCCCGTGATGCGTGACGCCCCCGGTCACCCGCAAGTGTTCGGGTGTTTCGCCACGCAGCACGGCGAGCAACGTCGACTTGCCGACGCCGTTGCGCCCGACGACGCCGACCTTTTCGCCGTCACCGACGGTGAAGGACACCGGCTCGACGATGCGGCGCGCGCCAATCTCAATTCCCAAATCCCGAGCAATCAGCAACTCAGTGTCCTGGCGAACGTTCTACGCCGGCGAGATGACGGTACCGGTGCGGGCCGGTGGCCCGGAACCGATGCGGCGAGGTCTCGCGTTGGGCCATCACCGACCGATTCGGTACGTGGCATGCAGGGGTGGGTCGCGCAACCATGCCACCATTCTGCCCCACGCCCACGTGTGCCACGATGGCGTGGTGCCCGATTCCATCACTATTGACCTGTGGAGCGACGTGGTCTGCCCCTTCTGCTACCTGGGCTCGCGACAGCTGGAGTTGGCCCTGGACCGCCTTGGCGGGCTTGATCGGTTCGTCGTCACGTACCACGCCTTTGAGCTCGATCCACTCGCCACGGCGAGCTCGACGGGACTCGACGAGTTCGTGGCGGCCAAGTACGGCGTGCCGCTGGAACGCGCCCGCGCGCTCAATGCACAGCTGAGCAGTCAAGCGGCGGATCTGGGACTGACGTGGTCGCTCGAGCACGCTCGCTCAACCAACACGCGCGACGCTCATCGGCTCGTCGCGCTCGCCACCACGCAGGGCCACGGCCCGGCGATGGCGCGTCGACTCCATCGGGCCTACTTCAGTGAGGGGCGACTGGTCAGCGACCACGCGACGCTCAATGCGCTCGCCGACGACGTCGGCGTCGTCGACGCCCCCGCACTGTGGCGCGGCGATGATCACCTCGACACCGTTCTCGCCGACGAGGCAACGGCTCGTGAGCTCGCCATTACGGGCGTTCCCACCTTCGTCATCAACCGCGCCGAGATGGTCGTCGGCGCCCGCGGTGAGCAAGCACTCCACGACGCCATCGAGCGAGCGCTCGGCGCGTAGCTACGCGTCGACCGCCGGCACCACGGCCGCGGTTGCGACGCTGTGCCCGTCGTCGAGGTTCATCACCCGCACCCCGGTAGCGTCGCGACCCTGCGACGAGACCTCGCGCACCGGCGTGCGGATCAGCACGCCGCCACTCGAGGCAAGCAGCACCTCGTCGGCCAGTTCCACCATGAACGCCGCGACGACAAAACCTCGGGCCGCGGTCAGGCGAATGGCGCGCACGCCCTGACCACCACGGCCCTGGGCGTTGAAGCGCTCGGTCTTCACGCGCTTGCCGAACCCGGTGTCGGTGACCAGGAAGAGATCGGCGTCGGCGCGCACGACGTCCAAGGAGATCGCGCGATCGTCGTCCTTTAATCGAATGCCGCGCACCCCGGTGGCGTCGCGACCCATGTCGCGCACCTCGGCCTCGTTGAAGCGAATCGCCATGCCGCGAAACGTGACCATCATCAGATCGTCGGCGCCGCTGGTCGCGACGACGCGAACCACCTCGTCGCCGTCGCGCAGCTTGATGGCGATCCAACCCTCGCGACGGGACTTGTCGTATTCGGAAAATGACGTCTTCTTCACCGTGCCGCTCGCGGTTGTGAAGACGAGGAACTTGTCGCGCGGAAAGTCCTTGGTCGCCACGATCGCCTGGATCGACTCGTTCGGCAGGAGGTTGAGGAGGTTGACGATCGCCGTGCCCTTGGCCGTACGCTCCTTCATCGGTATCTCGTGTCCGCGCAGACGGAAGACGCGCCCCCGGTTCGAGAAGAGCAGCAGGTGGGCGTGCGTCGTGGTGTGCACGATCTGGTCGACGAGATCCTCGTCGCGCAACTTGGCCCCCTGGACTCCCCGACCACCACGACCCTGGGTGCGAAACGCGTCGGCCGACACCGACTTGACGTAGCCGGCGCGGGTCATCGTGATCACGACGTCCTCATCATCGATCAAGTCCTCGACGCCAAGCTCGCCAGGGTCGTTCACGACCTGGGTCAGCCGTTCGTTGGCGTACTTCGCCTTGATCGCCGACATCTCGTCGGCGATGACCCCGCGTAATTTGGCGTCGCTCGCCAGGATCGATCGAAGCTCGGTGATCGTCTCGCGCAAGCGGGCCATCTCCTCGTCCAGTTCGCTTCGCCCGAGTCGCGTCAGGCGTCCCAGGGTCATGTCGAGGATGTGGTTGGCCTGCTCTTCGGAGAAGGAGAACGGCGCGGTCATCAGGGACGCTCGCGCCGCCGGGCGGTCGTCTGATCCGCGAATCGTCGCGATGACCTGGTCGAGCATGTCGATCGCTCGCAACAACCCTTCGACGATGTGCGCGCGGGCCTCGGCCTTGCGCAGTCGAAACTGCGTGCGACGGGTCACGACGTCGATCTGGTGGGCGATGTAGTACGTCAGTGCCGCGGCGAGGTTCAGCGTGCGCGGCACGCCGTCGACCAGCGCGAGCATGTTCACCGCGAAGGTCGTTTGCAGGGTGGTGTTCTTATAGAGCTTGTTGAGCACCACGTTGGCGTTGGCGTCACGCTTGAGCCGAATGACGAGGCGGGCCTGTCGGCCCGCCGAGTCGTTTTGGACGGCCGCGACCCCGTCCAACTCCCCCGCCTTGACGAGATCGTAAATCTTCTCCTCGACGGACTCCACCGAAACCTCGTACGGGAATTCGGTCACCACGATGTGGGTCTCACCCCGGTGCTCGTCCACTTCGGCCACCGCGCGAACCTTGATCGAGCCACGGCCCGTTCGGTACGCGTCGAGGATGCCTTGCCGGCCGAGAATCTGCGCGCCCGTCGGGAAGTCCGGCCCCTTGACGAAACGCATCAGGTCGTCGGAGGTGGCACCGGGGTTGGCGAGCAGGTGCAGCGTTGCGTCAATTACCTCACCCAGGTTGTGCGGCGGGATTTTGGTCGCCATGCCGACGGCGATACCCTGAGAGCCATTCACCAGCAGGTTGGGAAACCGACTCGGCAGTACCGTCGGCTGCTGATTGGTGTTGTCGTAGTTGGGCTCGAAGTCGACGGTCTCCTCGTCGATCGAGTCGAGCAGCTCGAGCGCCAGGGGGGCGAGTCGACACTCGGTGTAGCGCATCGCGGCCGCTCCCTCGTCGGGACCGGTTCCGCCGAAGTTGCCGTGGCCGCTGATCAGCGGGTGGCGCATGGCGAAGTCCTGCACCATTCGCACCAGCGCGTCGTAGATCGCGCTGTCGCCGTGGGGGTGGTACGTCCCCATCACCTCGCCGACCACCTTGGCGCACTTGGTGTGCGGTCGATCGGGACGTAGGCCCTGATCGAACATGGAGTAGAGAATCCGTCGATGCACGGGCTTCAGTCCGTCGCGCGCGTCGGGCAGGGCGCGCGAGACGATGACCGACATCGAATACTCGAGGAACGACCGCTCCATCTCGAGGTTGATCTCGATCGGCTCGACGTAACCGACGACGACCTCGCCGACGTCGGGGGTCGAACTAGTGGGGATGCTCTTCTTGCGGGCCATGGTCCTCCGTGCCTAGATGTCTAGGAAGCGAACGTCTTTCGCGTTGGTTTGAATGAAGTGTCGGCGCTGGGGCACGTCATCGCCCATGAGAATCGAGCAGACCTCGTCCGCGAGTGCCGCCTGCTCCACCGTTATCTGAAGCAGTGCTCGCTTCGTGGGATCCATCGTCGTCTCGCGCAGCTCGTCGTAGTCCATCTCGCCCAGGCCCTTGAGGCGCTGGAACTCGTTGCGATGATCGGGGTGCTCGTCGAGGAAGCGGGCCTTGGCGAGGTCGTCGCGCAGGTAGGCCTTCTCCTTGCCGACGAGCGTCGAGTAGAGCGGGGGCTGGGCAACGTAGACGTGACCGTTGTTCACCAACTCGGTCATCTGGCGAAAGAAGAAGGTCAGCAGCAGGGTTCGAATATGGCTGCCGTCGACGTCGGCGTCGGCGAGCAGGATGATCTTGTCGTAACGAACCTTGCTGACGTCGAAGTCCGCCTCCACGCCGGCGCCGATCGCGGCGATCAGTGCCTGGATCTCGGTGTTCTTCAAAATCTTGTCGGTGCGGGCCTTCTCGACGTTGAGTATCTTGCCGCGAATGGGCAGGATCGCTTGGGTGCGCGGATTTCGCGCGTCCTTCGCGGAGCCACCAGCGGAGTTGCCCTCGACGATGAAGAGTTCGCACTCGCGTGGGTCGCGCGATGAGCAGTCCACCAACTTGCCGGGAAGGCCGGCGCCGTCGAGCGCGTTCTTGCGCCGGGTCAAGTCACGGGCGTGTTGGGCCGCCATCCGCGAGCGCGACGCCTGGATGGCCTTGGCCACGATTTGTCCGCCCTCGCGGGGGTTTTCCTCCAGCCAGTCAGCCAACTTCTCGTTGGTGGCTCGTTCCACCAGCGAACGCATCGAGACGTTGCCGAGCTTGCCCTTGGTTTGACCCTCGAACTGGGGGGCCGCGAGTCGTACCGACACGATCGCGGTCAGCCCCTCTCGGATGTCCTCGCCCTTCAGGTTCTCGTCCTTCTCCTTCAGCAGGTTTCGTTTGCGGGCGTATCGGTTGAGTACGTTCGTGATCGCCTTGCGGAATCCCTCTTCGTGCATGCCGCCTTCGATGGTCGCGATGCCGTTGGCGAACGAGTGAATGCTTTCGTAGTAGCCGGTGTTCCACTGGAAGGCGACCTCAACTTCTTGGCCCTCCTCGGACTGGTCGTAGAAACCGACCTTTCGAAAGAGCGACTCCTTGGAGTTGTTGAGGTGGCGGACGTAGTCGACGATGCCACCGGCGTACTTGAACGTTTCCTTCGCCGCGCGACCCGGTCGCTGGTCGACGAAGCGGATTTCGAGGCCCCGATTCAAAAAAGCCATGATTTGCAGTCGCTCGGTCACCGTCTGGGCACGAAACTCCGTCTCGTCAAAGATGGTCGGGTCGGGCGTGAAGGTGACGGTCGTACCCGTCCGGCCATTGGGCGCATCGCCCGTTACCCGCAGCTTGCCCTGGGGCACGCCGCCGTCGCGAAACACCAACTCGTGACGCTTGCCATCGCGGTCGATCTCCAGGACGAGCTCGGTCGAAAGCGCGTTCACCACCGATACGCCAACGCCGTGCAGTCCTCCGGACACCTTGTAACCACTGCCCCCGAACTTGCCGCCGGCGTGCAGGACCGTCAGCACGATCTCCGCCGCGGACTTGCCGGGGTATTGAGGGTGGTCGTCGGTGGGAATCCCCCGCCCGTCATCGGTGACTCGACAGCTGCCATTAGCCAGGATCGTGACGTCGATCCGGGTGCAAAAACCGGCCATCGCCTCGTCAACCGCGTTATCAACTACCTCCCACACCAGGTGGTGTAGTCCCGCCGGCCCGGTCGATCCGATGTACATACCGGGCCGCATCCGCACGGGATCTAGACCCTCGAGGACCCTGATGTCCTCAGCCTCGTAGCTGACGGAACCCTTGGATTTTGCGGCCACGAAATAGTCCTCTCGGTCGTAAAATTTGGCGCACCTCAGCGCAGGCGACGACAACGGTTCGACTCGTTCATCCTACCCGAAGGGGTGTGACCTCAATCCGTTCGCGATGTGACGCGACAGCTCGACGCGCGTCGTCGTTACGTCTGGAGCGACGTTCGAATCGCGCGCGGCGCGTCATCGCCGAGCGAGGCGAAACTCGCGAGTATGGCCGTGGCGTCTTGACGGACTCGTTGAGCGTCGGCCCCAGATGGAACGGCGACGACCAAGATCCCGTCGCGGATGAAGAGAGGTCGACAACGCTCGCGAATGACGTCGTCGACGGCCCCATCCCACAGTGGCTGCACTCGATCCATCAGCCGTAAGTCGACGCGCCGCAGGCGGCCAGCCACCCCGTTGAGGAGTTCGCCCAACTGCTGTGGATCATCGCGGCGCCTGGTCATGGGATCGCTGACGTCAGGTCGACCAGCACCGCCGGTGAGAGGCGTTTCGGCAGTGGTGCGGCGGTGGTCACCAGGGTTTGTCCCGCTGGAAGCAGCTGGAGCAGTCGGTCGCTCCTTACTGGATCGAGTTCGCTAAAAACGTCGTCGAGTAGGAGGAGTGGATCGACCCCGCGACGTTGACGCACGAGCTGGTGACCCGCCAGCCGCAGGGCGAGTGCGAGGGAGCGCTGTTCGCCTTGGGACGACTGGCGCCGCGCGTCTCGCGAGTCCAGGGTGACCAACACGTCGTCGCGGTGTGGACCCAGTGTCGTGTGTCCCCGAACTAGGTCGTCGTCGACGGCCTGACGCAGCGCCGTCATCAGTGATCCGCGCCACGACCGGTCGTAGGTGAGCGAAACCACTTGTCCATCGTCGGCGAGCGCTGTGTAGTACTCCTGGACGATCGGTGCGAGATCACCGAGCAGTGCCTGTCGTTCGTCCGCCAACTCCTCACCCGCGGATGCGACGTCGGCCGACCATACCTCGAGCTCGTCGAGTTCACTCGACGTCGGCCGCCTACCCCCGTATCGGCGAAGCAGTGCGTTTCGCTGGCTCAGTGTTCTCGCGAATCGCTCGAGTAGTTGACTGCTGCTTGGCTCAACGTCATCCAAGAGGTGATTAACGAATGCGCGACGGTGTTCGGGACCCTGACGAATCACGTCCACCCCCTCGGGCGTGAACACCGTCAGGGGCAGCGCCTCGGCGAGGTCGGCGCGCGAGGTCGGACGTTGGCCGTTGATCAACATGCGCTTCTGGGTTGAGCGCGAGCCCCGCGTGATAGTGAGGTCGACCTGCAGGCGTCGATCAACGTGAAACAAAATCCCGTGAACCTCCGCCAGTGCGGTGCCGGTTCGCACCATGTCGCCGGCGTTCGTCGTTCGAAAAGAGCTGGCGGTCGCGAGCGCGTAGACCGCTTCGAGCACGGAGCTCTTCCCGGTGCCGTTAGCGGAGAGCAGTACGGTGACCGCTTCGGCATCGGGATGAAAGTGAAGCTCGTCAAACAAGCGGAAGTTGCGCAGAACTAATTCGTGGAGTCCCACGGTGGGATACCGACTACTGCACGCGCACTGGCATGAGCAGATACCGGAAACGCAAGTCGTCCACACCGTGGACCATCGCGGGTCGAACCGAGTCCGACATCTCAAGCACGACCTCATCCCCCATCACGGCCTCAATGCCGTCGATCAGGAAGTTTGGATTGAACGCGATGGTTAGGTCTTCACCCACGTAGTCGGCGTCAACGTTGTCCTCGACGCCGCCAGCGTCTTGACTCTGGGTGCGAATCTCAACCATCCGATCTTTGACGCTCAGTCGAACCGAAGACGTGGAGTCCTTGGCTAGCAACTTGGCGCGACGCAGCGAGGTCAGCAGTGTGTCCTTCGCCACGCGCAACTGACTCGGGTAACTCGCGGGTATGAGTTGGAGAACCGAGGGGTAGTTGCCCTCGATCAACCGCGAAGAGATATTCGTCTTGCCAACGACGAAGGAGATTTCGGCGTCGGTGAGGGTCACTCCGATCTCCGCGTCTTGCGTGAGTGACGACGCCGCACGCTGGAGTTCCTGGAGGGCCCGAGCGGGAACGAGGAGGTCGTGACTGTCCCCGAACGAGGAAACCCCGGGAACGTCGCGCACGGCGAGTCGATAGGAGTCGGTCGCGATGAGTCGCAATGCTTCGTTGTCGGTGGTTAGCAGCACACCGGTCAGCAGTGGACGGGCGTCATCGGTCGCGGCGGCTCGAACTACCTGATTGATTCCCTGGATGAGATCCAGAGCGGGTATGGTCACCAGCTTTCCGGTGACCGGTGGCAATTTGGGGTAGTCCATCGCGGCGAATGTGCGTAGTGAGAACTTCGCGCGACCGAGCGATACCTCCACCACCTCGTCGTTGCCATCGATCGTCACCGCCCCCGCCTCGAGCGATCGCACCGCATCCACGATGAGTCGAGCCGGGATCACAACCGAGCCACTTTCGAGTCCGATGACGTCAATGGTGGTTCGAATGGTGATATCGAGGTCGGTGCCCGTAATGACCAGCTCGTTGCCCGTGAGCGAGAGCAAAACCCCTGACGTGGCACCCACGAGTCGGGTCGACACCACGCGGCTCGAGAGGGTCAGGGCTTCGACCAGCATGTCCCGTTCAGATTTGAACTTCATCAAGTGCCTTTCGTTGACTACTGAGGTTACGTGGCTTGGTATGTGGATGGTGGGGTTGGTAGTAGTAGGGCTGTGCGGTGTTGTTTGTTCTCTGTTTTACCTGATTAACATCGTTTTAGTAAAGCACAATTAACCACATGGTTGTTCAAAACTGTCTCAACCAACAAACTTGAAGCCTCGCGTGATGTTGATTTCTCAGCACTTGTTCACGGTGCACCAACAACGATCCACCCACCTTGTCCACAAACTATTCGAAGCCTTCGCCCTGGAGGCGGCGCTTGAGGTGGTTGATCTGGGCGAGGAGGTCGCCGTTCAGGGGCAACTGTTGCTTGATTTTCTCGACACCACTGATCACCGTGGTGTGGTTGCGGCCATCAAAGATTCTCGCAATCATGGGATAGGAGTAGTTGTCGAGAAGTTCACGGATGAGGTACATCGCGACGTGTCGGGCGTGGACCAAGGGCCGGAGTCGCTTCGATCCTTTAATTTCACCGACGGACAGCCCGTAGTAGTCAGAAACCGCCTCGAGGATGGCTTCAGGCTTCAACGTCACCTGTTCGTGACCGAGGTTGTTCAGGTGGTTTTTCGCCAAGTCGAGCGAGATGGGCTCTTGGCGAAGGTTCGCGAATGCTCGCAACATCGTCACTGAGCCCTCGAGCTCTCGAATGTTGTCACGTACTCGGTGGGCTATCCACTCGGCCACGTCGCGCGGCAGGTCGACGTGCTCGGCCTCGGCCTTGGCGTGCAGGATGGCGATTCGGGTTTCGAGATCGGGTTGATCGATCTCGGTGACCAAGCCCTGCAAGAGACGACTCCGAAAGCGCTCTTGGATTCCAGCGAGATCGCGGGGCGAGCGATCCGACGTCAACACAATCTGCTTGCCGTCACCATGTAATGCGTTGTACGTGTGAAATATCTCTTCGTGGAAGGTCTCACCACGGGTCTCCATGAACTGAATGTCGTCGATAAGCAACACGTCGTTCTCGCGATAGCGCTCGTGTAGTGCGAGTTGCGTGCGTGTTTGGATCGCGCGAATGAAATCGTTGAGGAACGTCTCGGTCGAAACGTAGAGAACCTTCCGTTCGGGGTAGTTCTCGTGCACGTAGTTACCAATGGCGTGAAGCAGGTGGGTCTTACCCAAACCCGAGTTCCCGTAGATCATCAACGGGTTATAGGCCCGACCAGGAGTTTCAGCCACTGACTGGGCCGCCGCGAAAGCCAATCGATTCGAAGGTCCCGGCACGAATGAGTCAAAGGTCATCCGAGGATCGAGACGAGCTGGTCGATCGATACTCGGCGCAAACGTCGAGGTCGGTGCATCGCTCAGCTTGACGTTGGACGACGCCTCATCACTGGTCGTCACCAATTGGTCACTGATCGTTAATGAAACACGGACGTCCTCACCAACAATCTGGCGTGCCTGCTCGATGATGAACGGCAGGTAGCGTTGTTGAACGCGTTGCAACTGAATCTGATTAGGAGCACCGATGACGAGCTCGTCATCGTGATAATCCACAAGGCGCAGTGTATTGAGTCCCGCGGTCCACACGGCTTCAGATGCGTTACCGCGTATGGAGTCACGTAGCGCGGACCAGACGTCCTCTCCACTCGTCACAATGTTCCTCCACAAGTCAACGTCGACATTTTCCACAGGCGTATGGCGTTCAAACCGCCCTACGGTCTCGGAATAGTCACGTTACACCGTTCACGGCCAAGCGGGAGGGTTCGCACGGTGCGGTAGGATGGCACCCAGTAGCGCTCGCCACCCCCAGGGGGTGTCGCGAAGCGGTTGCGACATCGTGTGAGAAGAGGATTTTGTGAAGCGGACGTATCAACCAAACAAGCGCAAGCGCGCGAAAACACATGGTTTTCGGGCTCGGATGCGAACTCGGGCGGGACGCGCGGTGCTCAAGGCTCGACGGGCCAAGGGCCGTCACCAGTTAACGGTGTGAGCGGTGCCCGATCGGGTTCAGACCCGACGGCAGTTCGCTCGATTCTCGACGCCCACGGCGCGGGGACGAAGTGGACCGCTGCGCATCGTCTTCGTTGAGAGCCTTGCCGATGACGGTGGAGTGGCCGCCGCCTACGCGATCAGTCGCAAGGTCGGCAACGC
>JAKBCT010000095.1 GCA_021807655.1 Actinomycetes bacterium
ACCGTCGACGACGCGCGCTCGCATGCGCGGCACGTTCATCCGCGTCGCCAAGGAGTGGCGACGCGACTACACCGTCGATTGGGTGCACTTAAAGCTCAACGATGAGATGCAGCGCACGGTACTGCTCAAGGATCCCTTCAAGAGCACCGACGAGCGCTTTCAAAAGCTGTTGACTTCCCTCGAGCGACGAGAGCGCTGAGGGTGAGCCGACTAACCTGGCTACGTGCCAGACGACCTCGTTGAACCCGCGTCGACCCAACCAGCCCTGAGCGTGGATCCGATCGCGGCCGTGGTTGACAACGTCGCTCGACCACGACGACGTCGCGCCGCGCTGATCGAGTGGGTCATCATCCTCGTGGTGGCCGTCGGCGTGTCGTTGCTGATGCGTGCCTACGTCGTCCAGCAGTTCTTCATCCCGTCGGGTTCGATGGAACCAACGCTGCCGATCGGCGACCGCGTTCTCGTCTCGAAACTCTCGGTCACGCTCGGCACGATTCACCAGGGCGACATCGTCGTCTTTCACGCTCCCAAGGCGGCCTTGACCCTCTGCTCCGACGCGGTGCCCATCTTCATCAAGCGCGTCATTGGCCTGCCCGGAGAGCATCTCACGTCGCGAGGCAATACCATCTACGTCAACGGCAAGCCGCTCGACCAGACCTGGACCCACTACGAGCCGCTGGGCACGCCGATCGGCAACGTCACCGTTCCGGCGAACTCCTACTTTGTGATGGGTGACAACCAGAGTCAGTCTTGTGACAGTCGAACGTGGGGACCGGTCCCGCGATCGAGCATTATCGGCAAGGCGTTCTTCCGCCTGTGGCCACTGTCGCACTTCGGCTTCATCTAAACGACGCGCACTGACGCCCCTACAATGGGGGAGTGTTGAGTCTGAGCCCCATCAAGATCATGGTCATCGTGGCCGTGATTCTCCTCCTGCTGGGACCGGACAAACTGCCCGAGGTCGCCCACAAGTTAGGTTCCAGCTGGCGAGCCCTCAAACGAATCCAGGAACGTGTCGAAGAAGAGGTTCGCGACGTCATTCCCGACCTGCCCAGTGCCAGTGACCTCGCGCGCGTCGTGCGCAGTCCGGTCAACCTCTTGAACGAGCTCGCCAACCGCGCCGAAGCCCGAGATTCCGGACTAACTCCCACCGATCTCACCCCCACCGACGTCACCGAGCCCAACGAGGTTCCGTTGACGAACGCGCCACGCTCGTACACCAACGCGCCACCGGCGGACGCGCCAGGCCCCGTCGACCCGTCACTCAACTAGCCCGACATGTCGCGATTCCGCAAAGCTGAGTCGGGGATGACGCTGGCCGAGCACCTCGCGGAGGCGCGTCGGCGTTTTCTGCTCTCGTCGGGTTCGATCATCATGCTCGGCATCGTCGCCTTCGTGCTGTACACGCCGATCCTGCACGTGCTCCAGGAGCCCTACTGCCGCGCCGCGCCCGACCACTGCAAGTTCCTGGTCACGAACCCGCTCGATGGGCTGACGCTGCGCATCAAGATCGCCTTCTTTGGGGGGCTGGTCTTCGCATCCCCGATCGTCTTCTGGCACGTCTGGCGCTTCATAACGCCCGGCCTCAAGGCGACCGAACGACGCTACGCGGTGCCCTTCGTCAGCGCTTCCTTCGTCTTCTTCGCCGCCGGGGTGACCGTGGCGTACTACAGCTTCCAGCACGCCATCCAGTTTCTCCAGTCGATCGGTGGCCACACGCTGGTGTCGGAGTACAATCCGAACCAGTATCTCGGACTGTTTCTCCTGATGATGTTCATCTTTGGTGTCACCTTCGAGTTTCCGGTGGTCTTGGTCGCGCTCGAGTTAGCCCGAATCGTCTCGCCCCGTCAACTACTGCGGTCCTGGCGTTACGCGTTGATCGCCATCACGATCGCGGCGGCGGTCTTCACCCCGAGCGGTGATCCACTGTCGATGCTCGCGCTCGCCGTGCCCCTGACCGCCTTCTACTTCCTAGCCATTGGAGTCGGTAAGTTGTTGCACCGGTGAGCCGTAACTACCGCGACGACTTCACCAACGGCCTCGGCTTCGGTCTCGACGACTTTCAGCGCGCCGCCCTCGACGCGGTCGACCGCCGCGTGAACGTCCTGGTCAGCGCGCCGACTGGATCCGGCAAGACCCTCATCGCCACCTACGCCATCGGCCAAGAACTCGAACGTCACCGACGCGCCTTTTACACGACCCCGCTCAAGGCGCTGTCCAATCAGAAGTACCACGAACTCGCCGACCGCTTCGGCAGCGACCGCGTTGGTCTCTTGACCGGTGACACGTCGATCAATCACGGCGCCGACATCATCGTCATGACCACCGAGGTCTTGCGCAACATGCTGCTCACCGACTCTCGCCAGCTGCGAGCGCTCGGCGTCGTGGTGCTCGACGAAGTGCACTACCTGCAAGATCCGTATCGCGGTGGGGTCTGGGAGGAAGTGCTCATCCTCACGCCAGCCCCGATCCAGTTCGTGGCGTTGTCGGCCACCGTCGGCAACGCGCCGTTCGTGGGGGAGTGGCTCACCTCGATTCGCGGCACCACCGAGGTCGTGGTCGAGTCCGATCGACCCATCTCGCTTCGCAACCACGTCTCGGTCGTGCGTCGGGGTCAGAGCACCGCTGAACTGTTCGACCTACTCGGTGACCACCAGCTGTCCGACGACGCCCGCCGCGTCGACAATCTCGTGAAGGCCTCTCGACGTTTCCGCCACGGACCCAAGTGGCACGGTGCGAACGCCGCCGCGCCACCACCACCGTTTCGCGGACCCCGGCGAAGCGAGCTGTTGCGTTCACTCGACGATGCCGATCTCCTCCCGGTCATCGTGTTCATCTTTTCTCGCGCGGCCTGTGACGACGCCGTCGCCCAGTGCCGCCGTGACGGCCTTCGCTTCACGACCGCCGAGCAGCGCGCCGAGATCGAGGGCATCGCCCACCTACGCCTGTCGCGATTCGCCGATGACGAACTGCGCGCCCTCGAGTACGCCGACTTTCTCGACAGCCTGCTCCGCGGGCTGGCGGCCCACCACGCCGGCATGGTCCCGGCCTTTCGCGAGATCGTCGAAGCGTGTTTTGAGCGCAACCTGCTAGGCGTCGTCTTCGCCACCGAGACCCTCGCACTGGGCATCAATATGCCCGCGCGAACGGTCGCCCTGGAGCGATTCGCCAAGTATTCCGACGCCGGTCGAGCCGTGCTCACCAGTGCCGAGTTCGCCCAGATGACCGGCCGCGCCGGACGTCGCGGACTGGACGACGAGGGTCACGCGGTCATCTGCTTCACGAGCGAGGTCGCGTTGCGCGACGTCGCACGAATCG
>JAKBCT010000016.1 GCA_021807655.1 Actinomycetes bacterium
TTGGCGATAGACGACGCCGGTCAAGAGAGCGAGGCCGGCGATCATGATCACGCCGCCAACGAGTTGAGCGGCGAGGAACTGCCAGCCGAGTAGGAGGTAGAGCACGACGCCGAGTTCGATCACCAGGTTCGTCGAAGCCACCATGAAGACGAGCGAGTTCGTCCACGACGCGCCGCGAGCGAACAGGGCCCGTGACATCGCGCTCGCGGCGTAGCTGCAAGACGAGGACACCACGCCGAGCAACGACGCCTTCGCAACGTTGCGCGCGGTGGTTTGACCCAACTGGGCGCGCAGCCCGTCGCGCGGCAGGAAGCTCTGCACGACGCCCGAGAGCGTGAAACCGAGGACCAAGGGCCAGAAGGTCATCCAGACCATGGCTCCGCTCTCGCGCAGTCCGACGCCGAACCAGTGACCGACGGCGGCGAACGTGTGCACGGCTATCGAGTCGTCGGGAAGCCGAGGTCGATCTGGGACTCCGACGGCTGGGGCCAGCGGGTCGTGATGACCTTGGCCCGGGTGTAGAAGGCGAAGCCCTCGGGACCGTAAATGTGCGCGTGGCCGAAGAGCGAGTCCTTCCAGCCGCCAAAGGAGTACGACGCGACGGGTACGGGGATCGGCACGTTGATCCCGATCATCCCGACGCTCACGCGTCGGGCGTAGAGACGCGCCGCGTTACCGTCACGGGTAAAGATCGCCGTTCCGTTGCCGTACGGATTGGCGTTGACGAGTGCGACCGCGTCGTCAAAGGACGCCACCCGCGTGACCCCGAGGACTGGACCGAAGATCTCGTCGTCGTACGCCTTGACGCCGGGTCGCACGCCATCGAGCAGACTGGGGCCGACAAAGAAGCCGTCGCCGATTCGCAGCGTCGTACCGTCTCGCACCACGGTGATGCCGTCGGCCGGTGCGGAGGTGACGTACGAAACGATTCGGTCGCGGTGGGCCGCACTGATCACCGGCCCGAAGTCACTGGCGGGGTCGGCACCGGGTCCCACCGTGAGTCGATCGAGGCGTTGGGAAATCTTCTCGATCAGGGGATCGGCGACGTCACCGACGGCAACGACCACGCTGATGGCCATGCATCGCTCGCCCGCCGATCCGTACCCGGCATTGATGGCCGCGTCGGCGGCGATGTCCAGGTCGGCATCGGGCAGCACCACCATATGGTTTTTGGCGCCACCGAGGGCCTGGACCCGTTTGCCGCTCGCGGTCCCCACCTGGTACACGTGACGAGCTACCGGTGTCGAGCCGACGAAACTTACGGCGTCAATGCCGGGGTGCTCGAGCAGTCGATTGACGGTCGTGGCGTCGCCGTGCAGTACGTTGAACACCCCGTCGGGAAGCCCGGCATCGTGGAGGAGTTCGGCGATCATGACCGAAACTGACGGGTCTCGCTCGGAGGGCTTGAGGATGACGGCGTTGCCGGTCGCGAGGGCGTTGGCGGTCATCCAGAGCGGAACCATGATCGGGAAGTTGAACGGCGTGATCGCGGCCAGCACGCCAACGGGTTCGCGAACCGAGTGGACATCGACACCGTCAGCCACTTGGCTGGAAAACTGCCCCTTCAGATGCTCGGTGAGTCCGCAGGCGTACTCCACGTTCTCAAGGCCACGCGCGACCTCGCCCTTGGCGTCGGCGACGGTCTTGCCGTGCTCTGACGTAATGATCTCGGCCAACTCATCGCCGTGTTGCACGATCAGGTGGCGTAGGGCGAAAAGGATGTTCGTTCGCTGCGACAGTGTGGAGTGTCGCCAGTCTTGCCAGGCGGTGCGGGCGAGTGTGACCACCTCATTGACCAGAGCGTCATCGGGCACCGGCGCGTAACGAGTCACTGCGCCGGTCGCGGGATCAAAGATGGGCGTAACCCCCGTTCCAATGCGTCGCTGGCCGTTGATGACGTGGGGGACCGTGGGCATGTTTCCTCTTTCTCGCACCAATCTTACGGGCGAAGCCGGCGGGGCCGTTATGGTGACGAGGTGGACGGCGCACCCTCCGTACCGACGCTACGAGACGCGTCCGCCGTGGAACCCCTCGGCGACGGCCGATTCGGCGTCGAACTATCGGGGTTCTACACCGCGATGGAGCGGCCCAACGGCGGCTATTTGCAGTGCGTCATGGCGAACGCCGCGCTCGCCGCGGCGAGCGAGCACGGCTCGACGCACCTGCACGCGACGGCAGTGACGACGAACTACTCGGGGTCCGCGGTCGTGGGGCCGGCCGAACTCGAGGCGCGCGTTCGACGGGTTGGCCGCGGTGTGTCCTTCGTCTACGTAACGCTGAGTCAAGCCGGCGTCCTCACCACGGAGTCGCTGGTCACGGTGGGCACCCTGCGCGACGAGCCCCCTCGGTACCTCGGCTTGAGGCCCCCAACCGTCGCGCCACTGGACGCGTGCCGACGATCGGTCGGCGACGGCACCCCCAACATCGCGCGCGTGCTCGACCTGCGCATGGATCCCGCCTTCGCCGGTTGGTCCATCGGCGAGACCCGGGACGTTGGCGAAGTCCGCGCGTGGCTGCGCCTGGCGGAGGGGTCCGACGAGTGGGATCCGCTCAGCCTGTTGTTCGCGAGTGATGCCCTGCCGCCGGCAACGTTCCCGCTCGGTTCGACGGGCTGGGTGCCGACACTGCAGTTGACGTCGTACGTGCGCCAGATCCCCCACGGGACGTGGTTACGTGGGCGCCAGCGATGCGTGGTGATCGCCGGCGGACTCGTGGACGAGCGATGCGAACTGTTCGACGAACGCGATGAGCTGGTGGTGACCTCGAGTCAGATGGCGATGGTCCGGTTCCCCACTCGGCCGTGAACCAGTCCGTCAACGATGAGGGTGGGCTGGCGATTGGCCGCGGTGTGCGTGTGCCGCTTGACCTGGTGCAATTTCGCGTTGAGACGGCGGGTGGTCCCGGGGGTCAACACGCCAACCGGGCCAAGACGCGCGTCATCGTTACGCTGCGACTCAACGAGGTCGCGTCCCTGTCCGAGGCACAACGACACCGACTGATCGACGTACTGGGCCCGGTCGTTCGCTCGTCGGCCAGCCGCTTTCGCTCACAACACCAGAATCGAGAAGCCGCGTTGAACCAGCTCGCCGACCGACTTCGCGCCGCACTCGTCCCGCCAACACAACGCCGCCCCACTCGGCCGACCGCGTCGTCGCGGGTCCAGCGCGTCGAGGCGAAGCGAGCACGAAGTCGCCTCAAGCAGAATCGACGGGTCCGCGATGACGAATGAGCAGTTACCGAATTCGTTCGAGGTGGCGATCGATGAGTTCGAGCGCGGTCTCGATCGTTAGATCGAGGGCGATGTCGGTGTCTTCGTGAGGACCGCGCAGGGGTGTGAGGGAGGCGTAACCCGCGGCCAGGAGCGCCCCATCGTCGTCGGCCGACTCGTCACTGACGTCGCCTAGTTCGGGCGACGCCGCGCCTAGTCGCAGTGGGAGTTCACCCTCGTCGCCCAAGGGTTCACCGCCGGCTCGGGGTCCCGCCGCCTTCACCACGCCCGCGGTGGATATGTGACCGCGGCGCACGCCCCGCAACTCGGCGGCCGGCAGATTGGGAACATTCAGGTTCAAGAGCGTTCGAGACGGCGCGCGCAGTAGTTCGTGGATCACTTGCATCGCGACGGCGGCGGCCGTCTCGTAGTGAACCACCTCGCCCCACTGGACCGAGATTGCGAGTCCGGACAGTCCGACTTGTGCCGCGGTGAAGACCGCACCGATTGTGCCCGAGTGCAGGACGCTTCGTCCCACATTGGCGCCGGCGTTGATGCCCGACAAGACGAGGTCGGGATCCACGCCGAAACTGCCCAGTGATCCGAGCAGTGCGCACAGGGCCGGCGGCGCGTCGAGGGCGAACGTAGGTATCGCCTCGGCGCCGGCGATGGTGTGGCGTCGATAGGCTACCGTCGGGTGATCGAAGACGTCGCCGACCGCGGCGGACATGCCCGAGTGGTTGGTGTACGGGGCGACGATCAGGGCGTCGCGCACCTCGCCTTGGGGACAGTCGTCGATCCAACGCGCGACCGCTCGCGCGAGTACGGCGATGCCCGGTGCGCCGACGCCGTCGTCGTTCGTGATGAGAATTCGCATACGCCGTACCCTAACTGTCGTAAGTTACGTACCAGTGACGAGAGAGGGGCCGGCCGATGCTGCCGTCCGGTGAACAGATCGCAATTGCCCACGGCGACCAGCGAGTGGTGGTCACCGAAGTCGGTGCGACCCTGCGCACCTACGTGCAGCGTGGTGTCGCGGTCATCGAGGGATACGCGGCCGACGAGGTCCCGTGGGGAGCCCACGGGCAGGTTCTGTACCCGTGGCCGAACCGGCTCGGCGCCGAGCCCTGGAAATTCTCCGACCGCGTGGGTGAGCCCGGCGCCGACGGCGCCGAACGGGCCGTCGCCATGCACGGACTGGTTCGTTGGCGACCCTTTCGAGTGGAGTCGGTGAACCAGAATCGTTGCGCACTGTCCCTGCTGCTGCACCCGTCGCCCGCGTTCCCATTCGCGTCCCAGGTTGAAGTCGCGTTTCATCTGGGCTCCATGGGTCTCACGGTGACTACGACGGTTACCAATCGCGACGAGGTTCCCATACCGTTCGGACTTGGTTTCCATCCGTACCTCGCGGTAACCACACCGACGATTGAGGGCGCGACCCTCCAGGTGCCGGCCCACGCGTACGTCGCGGTCGACGATCAGCAACTGCCGATCGGCGAGATCTTGCCGGTGGTTGGCAACTCGCTAGATTTCACGAGCGCAAAGTCAGTGAACGGTCACGAACTCGACGCCACCTTCACCGAACTGACGCGCGACGACTTTGGCATGGCCACCGTGTCGGTGACCGATCGTGAGGGCGGACGCGTGGACCTGAGCATGGATCGCAACTTCCCTTACGTGCAGGTCTACACCGGTGATCGACTCGGCCACGGGCGACGGCGCACGGCGGTAGCGGTCGAACCAATGACCTGTCCGCCCGACGCACTGCGCAGCGGCAAGGATCTCGTCGTGCTGCAGCCGGGACAGCACTGGGCGGCGTCGTGGCGACTGCGGCGGACCTCGTGAGCGGCCGCGTCGTCCTCGTGACGGGATCGACCAGCGGCATTGGCGAAGCAACCGCGCGCCGCTTCGCCGCCCGCGGCGACGCCGTCATGTTCAACTCGTCGCGTAGCGCCGAAGCGGGCGAGCGGCTCGTTGCCGCGACACCGAACTCGGACTACGTGAGAGCCTCGATTGCGGACCCCGATGGCCCGGCGCGAATCATGGCGGCGGTACTGGAGCGATGGGGTCGGTTGGACGTGCTGGTCAATAACGCCGGTACGACGTCGGTCATCGCGCACCGCGACCTCGAGGCGGCCACGCTGACGGTGTGGCGCGAGATCTTTGAAGTCAACGTCTTTGGGACCTGGGCGATGTCCATTGCCGCCATGGAGGCCCTGCGCGAGGCCCGCGGTGCGATCGTCAACATCAGCTCCATTGCCGGCATCCGTCAGACCGGTTCGTCGATACCGTACGCCGCGTCCAAGGCGGCGTTGAATCACGTGACGGCCCTGCTCGCAAAGGTCGTTGGTCCCGACGTGCGCGTCAACGCGGTCGCCCCGGGACTGGTGGACACTCCGTGGACTGCGGACTGGGAAGCCGTGCGCCAGCACGTGCGCGACGTCGCACCACTTCGTCGAAGCGCCACGGCTGATGACGTCGCCGCGGCCGTCGAGTCGCTCGTGGAGAATACCTACGTCACCGGCCAGGTACTCGTCGTCGACGGTGGACTTACCCTTGTCCAGTGACCGGCTTGGTCGGCGGAACAGCCAGGCGGAGCACGGCGCTGAGCAGCCGAGCCGTTGGTCGCACGGCCCATCGTCGCCAGCGCGGGGGTTGCGCGACCCCGAGCAGCTCGATCGCCCAGCTCGGTAGGAGTGAGAAGGCGCTCTGGACGAGCAGTCGATAGACCGCGCGCTGGAGGGTCCCCCCGCCCACGCCGGCGATGAGGAAGTCGCGCGCCTCGACGCCGTCGGCGCTGAGGCGCAGCTCCGGACGAAAGGCGCGCAACTGTTGATCGAGTTCTCGAACGGTGGTCGGTGGTGTCGTGACGCCTAGGTCGCGAGCGACGGTGGTCATCTCGTTGACGTACTGGTCGGCTTGCTCATTGGTGAGACGACGAGGACCGAAGTGTCGAGCGGACTCGAGGAAGACTTTCGTGCCCGCGTCGTGGACCCACGACAGCAAGTGCGGATCGCTCGCGCGATAGGCCACGCCGTCGTCGGCTATCCCGTTAACCGCGAGGTGGATTGCCTTCACGCGTTCGATGGCGGCCAGGGCCGAACCTTGCGAACCGTAGGTCGTGGCTCCGATGAAGTTCGCCGTTTGCAACACCCGTCCGAGGGTGTCCTCTCGGTACCTCGAATGTTGAGCGACGCCGGCCATGGAATAGGGATGGAGCATTTCGAAGAAGAGTGCGCCGATGCCGCCAATCAGCATCGAGGGCAGGTCGCCGTGCACGAGACGAGCAACGCTATTCACCGCCTGGTAGGCCTGATCGGGATCGAGGCAGGCCTGTGGCGGCTCACTGGTGAGACCGACGGCGGCCCGGATTTTCGCGTTAGCGCGAGCTCGCAGTCGTTGGGAAAGCGCACTGGTAAAAGTCGGCACGTCGCCACTCCTCCGTCTTCCCCCGACGCTTCAGTGTAGGGCCATGCTTTCATTTCGCCGCCGACTCTGAGAAACTGGAGCATGACCCAAACAATGCGCCGTCTCACGACGCGCGCCGACGTCGACGTCCAAGAGGTGGTGACGACTCGTACGACGACCGAAACCAAGCGCCCGTGGAACGTTGTGGTCTGGGATGATCCCGTGACTCCCATGAGTGTCGTCGTCGCCATCTTCAAGAAAGTCTTCGGCTACTCGAACAACAAGTGCACCCAACTCATGCTGACCGTTCACCACCAGGGACGAGCTGTCGTATGGTCCGGTGAACGCGAGCGCGCCGAGGGTTACTGCGTCAAGCTTCAGGTCGCTGGGCTGCAGTGCACGGTTGAGGAAGCGGCGTAGTGGCAACTAGGATTTTTGTTCGGCGACGAGATGGACGCATCGAAGTGCGCCTCAATGACGCAGGTCGCTCGGTGGTGCGCGACGCCGTACGACGCGTGGTGGCGGCCGAGAACGATGTGAACGACGAGTGGCACGCCACCATGAACGGGCCGATTGATCCGAGCCGCGACCAGGATGACCCGCTGTTGACACTGGCCCGTCAGCACGACGTGGCGTCGAATGCGGAGTTAGCGCTGATGTCGGTGGACGAACCATTCCTGAGCGACGGCGAAGCGTGGGCGTGGCTGAGCACGCTGCAGGTCGCCCTTCGAGCGACGGCGTACGCGCATGGCCTGGTGAACCAGGAGCGCGTTGCCGCCGCCGACGTTGAGGTACGGGCGCAGATCGAGACATTGCAACTGCTGCTGTTCGCCATCGCCGACGTGCTGTGAGCCACGGCCGTCGGGCGAGGTCGTCCGCGACACGAGCGCGACGCCCGTCACGTAGGCTGCGAGCATGCCATTTCGCCTCGTTCGCCGAATCCTCATTGCCACGTTCGCCGTAGGACTGGTCCCCTTAACCGGTACCGCGGCCTTTGGCTCAACCAAACCGACGGTTTCGAGCGTGTTGAAGGCGGCCAAGCGCGCCGTCGTGTCCGAGAAGAGCGTGCACATCGTGGTCTCGTCGACCAGCGGGACGACCAAGAATCACGTTCGGGCCGATCTCGGCGTCTCGAGCGGTCAGGAGTACTTCACGTCGGGTAACGCCGCGATCTCTATCGTGGTCACACCCAAGTACGTCTACCTGAGTGGTAACGCCAAGGGTCTGGAGAACTTGATCGGGCTGACCTCGGCCCAGCAGAAGAAGGTCGGCACCAAAGTGATCGTCATAAAGGCGGGAACGTCGCCGTACGCCAGTTTCCAGTCCAATCTCACGGTCGTGGCGTTCGCGTCGTTCCTGCCCACGTCCACCGGGGTCTCGCTGGGTCGCGATCGACACGGCAACTACGTACTGTCGTGGTCAAAGGCCGCCACGAGTTCGACCGCGAAGACCACGAGCGTGCTCACCATCTCGAAGGGCCATCAGGCCCTCCCGATGTCCGAAGTCGTCAAGGGCGGCGGAGGTGGTGGGACGACGACGTTTACGCGCTGGGGCAAGTCGTTTTCGGTGACGATACCCAAGCACGCGAATACGATCGCGTACACGAGCGTCGTGACCGGCTGAGCTGCACGTCGCTCGCTACCCGACACCACCCTTCCCATCAGGGATCGGGCTGGCATTGACACTTTGGACTTTGGACCCTAACTCGTGAGTGGACTGCGTTACGGTGAATCAACTAGATAGTCCATAGGCGAAGTGAGAAATCACGGGGGGTGTCATGGGTCAGTATCGCGACGCGTGGGAACGCAGCATCGAGAGTCCGAACGAGTTCTGGGGCGAGGCGGCTGCGGGCGTCTCGTGGTATCACGAGCCCACCGTCGTGCTCGACGATTCGCAGGCGCCGCTCTACCGGTGGTTCAGCGACGGGGTGATGAACACGTGCTACAACGCGCTGGATCGCCACGTTGAGGCCGGCCGGGGCACGCAACGTGCACTGATCTACGACAGCCCGGTGACGGGAGTTAAGCGAGCGTACAGTTACGACGAACTGCTCGACGAAGTGTCGCGCTTCGCGGGGGTACTGACGTCGCTCGGCGTCAAACGGGGCGACCGAGTCGTCATCTACATGCCGATGATCCCCCAGGCGCTCATGGCCATGCTCGCTTGTGCACGCATTGGCGCCGTCCATTCGGTGGTGTTCGGCGGGTTCGCCGCGCACGAGTTGGCGATGCGCATCGACGACGCTGCCCCGAAGATCGTGGTCTCCGCTTCGTGCGGCATCGAGGTGAACCGGGTCATCGAGTACAAACCGCTGCTCGACGCCGCGCTGGCCGAGGCGACACACCAGCCCGACGGCTGCGTCATCGTGCAACGGCCCGAGGCGATCGCGACGATGCAACCCGGTCGCGACCATGATTGGGACGAGCTGATGTCGGCGGCGTCACCCGAGCCGTGCGTGCCGCTCGCCGCGACCGATCCGTTGTACGTGCTGTACACCTCGGGCACGACGGGACGACCCAAGGGCGTCGTACGCGATAACGGGGGCCACGCCGTGGCGCTGACGTGGTCGATGCCGAACATCTACGACACGTCGGCGGGCGAGGTCTTCTGGGCGGCTTCGGACGTCGGGTGGGTGGTTGGACACTCCTACATCGTCTACGCGCCGCTGCTCGCGGGCGCCACGACGTTGCTCTACGAGGGCAAGCCCGTTGGCACCCCGGACGCGGGTGCGTATTGGCGAGTGATCGCCGAATGGGGCGTCAAGACGCTCTTCACGGCACCCACGGGATTCCGAGCGGTGAAGCGAGAAGACCCCGAAGGCAAGCTGATCAAGCAGTACGACCTATCAAAGTTCCGGTACCTGTTCTTGGCCGGTGAGCGGCTCGACCCGGAGACCTATACGTGGGCCAGCGACCGGCTCGGGGTGCCGGTGATCGATCACTGGTGGCAGACCGAGACGGGTTGGCCCGTCGCCGCCAACTTGATGGGTCTGGAGGCGATGGCGGTCAAGCCGGGCTCGCCAACGGTGCCGGTGCCCGGGTTTGACGTGCAGATCTTCTCGGAGTCCGGCGAGCGCGTGGGCCCCGACAACGAGGGCCTCATCTTGATCAAGTTGCCGCTGCCGCCGGGATGCATGGTCGGCGTGTGGGGCGACGACCAGAAGTTCGCCGACACCTACCTGCGCCACACCCCGGGCTACTACCTGACGGGAGACGGAGGACACTACGACCAGGACGGCTACCTCTTCGTCATGGGGCGCGTTGATGACGTGATCAACGTCGCGGGACACCGGCTTTCGACGGGCGAGATCGAAGAGATCATCGCGTCGCACCCCGACGTCGCCGAGTGCGCCGTCATCGGCGTCGCTGACACGCTTAAGGGACAAGTTCCGAGGGGGCTCGCGGTCCTCAAGAATGGCGTCGATCGGGACCACGACACGATCGCCGCCGAGCTCGTGCAGAAGGTCCGCGACCAGCTCGGCGCCGTAGCCAGTTTGCGTCAGGTCGACATCGTTGGCGCTCTGCCCAAGACTCGTTCGGGCAAGGTGTTGCGAAAGTCGATGCGCGCGATCGCCGACGGCGTCGACATGCCGGTTCCCTCGACGATCGACAACCCCGCCACGCTCGACGCCCTGCGTGCGGTACTACGACCCGAGGGCTAGCTCTCCTCGCGGGCCAGGGAGGTCGAGCCGCTCGTTGATGCCGACGGCGACCTAGATCAAGCGGGCGATAACGTTCGGCCCTTGGCGGGACCACGTCGTGGCGAGTGGGCCCAACGCGGGGCGATTCACGAGGTCGCGCCGTCGCCACCGGGTGGCGACACCTGGAGGCTCAACTCGCGCTCGATGGCCGCCAACTCTTCTGGCGTGCCTTGGATCTTGGGACCGACGAACCAACGTCGTGCTGAGACCGCGTACCAGATACCGGCGAAGCCGAGGACGACGACCACGGCCACGGGCGTGTAGTTGAACGAACTCAAGGTAACGGGCGAGAACTGGGGCAGCATGAAGATGATGCAGATGAAGACGACCCAGACGATGGCTACCCATCCGAAGAATGGTCCCCATTTCCCGAGCCGCCACGGGCCCGGCGTGAAGGCGGCACCGTTGATACGTCGCAGGAAGACGGGGATGAGGTAGGCGACGTAGAGGCCGATCACGGCGATCGACGTCACGGCGCCGTAGGCGACGGGGCTCCACAGGTAGGGCGCCGACAGAATGAACGCGCCGACGGCGCCGAACCACGCCGAGTGGACCGGAACGTGGCGGCGGGGTGAGACGTGGTGCCAGAAACTAGAGAACGGCACGGCGCCGTCGCGACTGAAGGCGAAGATCATTCGCGAATTCGCCGTGACTGATGACATCCCGCAGAAGAACTGGGCACCGATGACGACGAGGATCAGCAGCTCGGCGAGGACGCGTCCGGCGGCGTATTGGAAGATCGTCGCCCACGGCACGGTCGCGGAGGCGATCGAGGCGTAGTTCGGAAACGCGATGCCACCGATGGTCACCGGGTAGTGGTGGGGTATCGCCATCGATACGCCAAGGAGCAAGATGAACCCCGCGATCAGCGAGATCCAGATTGAGTGAACGATCCCGCGGGGACCACCAGCGCTGGCGTTGAGCGTCTCTTCGGTGACGTGCGCCGAGGCGTCATAACCAGTGAAGGTGTACTGCGCATTGAGTAGGCCGATCAGAAAGACGTAGAACGGGATCGAGTAACCCGACAGCCCCGAGAAGGCGTGCCAGCCACTCGAGCCGAAGAGGAACGACGCGGACTGGTGGCTGTGCGACGATGGCGCGCCGTACAAAATGGCGACGATGATGGCGACCCCCGCCAAGTGCCACCAGACTGAGACGTTGTTGAGCAGGGCCACGAGTCGGATCCCAAAGGTATTGAGCAGGCCCTGCGCCAGCAGAATGACCGCCAGTATCGCGATCGTGTGACCACGCGATAGCCAGTACGCCTGGTTCGTGAAGAGGGCGAGAAAGGCCGATACCGAGAACGCCGCGCCGAAACTGATGCCCGCGGTGACCGCGACCTGGCCGAGCAGATTGAACCAGCCGGTGAACCAGGACCATATCGGGCCACTCTTGCCCGGGGCCAACTTGGCGGCCCAGTAGTAGAGCCCACCGGCGGTCGGATACGCCGAGCAGATCTCCGCCATCGACAGACCGGCGAACAGCACCAGCGTTCCAACGAGTAACCACCCCCACAACATCGTCGGCGGTCCACCGTGCTGCAGGCCGAATCCGTACAGCGTCAAACAGCCCGACAGGATCGAGATGATGGTGAACGATATTGCGAAGTTGGAAAAATGACTCATCGATCGGGTCAGCTCTTGGGCGTAGCCCAAGCGATGCAGCTGTTCGGTGTCACTGGTCGCGGCGTGGTCACTCGTCGCCATGGTTCCCCCCTGACTGTGACCGCCAGCGTCGGCGGCCGCGCAATAATGGCGCCATACTAGGGACACGGCCACGTCCGCGCAACTGGTTTGGCTGGCGAGCGCCCGAGATGGCGTTGGACGTCGTCACGCGGTCACGCGGTCGCGCGGTCGCGCGTCAGTCAACTCCTCGTGAACCTCAATGCGGCAGCGAGTGTCCGACGTGGCGGCTGCTCGCACGGGGCCACGGCGAAGGGGACCCGGCTCCGGTAACGTGAGGGCCAAGAGTCGAACCAACACGACGTCGGGTGGGAGGAACGATGACGGCCGAAGTGTCAGGACGTGTGGCGCACGACGAACTCGTGGCCCTGATCGAACGCGGTGAGGTGGACACCGTGATCCTCGCCGTTACCGATATGCAGGGACGCCTGCAGGGCAAGCGCATTGACGCCGAGTTCTTCGTCGAGTCCTTGGTCGACGGCGTGGCCGAAGGTTGCAGTTACCTCCTCGCGTCCGACGTCGACATGCGAACGGTTGACGGGTTCGCCCTTACCTCGTGGGACCGAGGTTACGGCGACGTCGCGTTTCGACCGGATTTCTCCACCGTGCGGCACGTCCCCTGGCACGACCGCACCGTCATCGTGTTCGCCGACGTGCAGTCGGTCCAGGGTGAGTCGGTGGCGGTATCGCCCCGTCAGGTTTTGCGCGCTCAGTCCGACCGACTCGCACAGCGTGGGTGGACGGGCTTCACGGGTACGGAATTGGAGTTCATCGTTTTTCGCGACAGTTACGAGTCAGCGTGGTCGGCGGGCTACCGGGGGCTGACCCCGGCGAACCAGTACAACGTCGACTACTCCATACAGGGGACATCGCGGATCGAGCCGTTGCTCGGTCGCATCCGTCGCTCCATGAGGGGTGCCGGTATGGTCGTCGAGTCGGTGAAGGGCGAATGCAACTTTGGCCAGCACGAGATCGCGTTTCGCTACGCCGAGCTGGTCGACAAATGCGATGAACACGGACTCTTTAAGCTCGGGGCGAAGGAGATCGCTGCCCAAGAGGGTTACAGCCTCACCTTCATGGCGAAGTTCAACGAACGTGAAGGCAATTCGTGCCACATCCACCTGTCGTTGCGCGACGAAGCCGGACGTCCGGTATTCGCCGGCGATGGAGCTCACGGGTTCTCGCCGGTGTTCGAGCACTTTCTCGCCGGTCAACTGGCCTACTCGCGTGAACTAGCGCTTTTTCTCGCACCCAACGTCAACAGCTACAAGCGTTTCGTCGAGGGCTCCTTCGCGCCGACCGCGCTCGCGTGGGGTTTAGACAATCGAACGTGCGCTTTTCGCGTGGTGGGCCACGGATCCTCAATTCGCGTCGAATGTCGGATACCGGGTGGCGACGTCAATCCGTACCTGGCGATTGCGGCGCTCGTGGCGGCCGGACTGCGCGGCATCGACGAGTCGCTGACGCTATCGCCACCGTTCGACGGCAACGCCTACGCCTCGGACGCGCCCCGCGTGCCCACCTCACTTCACGAGGCGCTCGCGCTGTTCGACTCGTCCGCGGTGGCTCGTGACGCCTTCGGCGACGAGGTGGTCGACCACTACGTCCACGCGGCCCGCGTCGAAGTCGCGGCGTTCGACGCGGCGGTCACGGACTGGGAGCGGTACCGAGGATTTGAGAGGCTATGAGTACAACGATCTCCATCATCAATCCGACGACGGAAGCCGTCATTTCGGACGTGACGATGCACGACGTCGCCGAGACCGACCGTTTCATCGAGCGCGCGTCACAGGTCGCGCCGAGCTGGCGCGCGGTCACCCCCGTCGACCGGGCGCGACTGCTGCGCCGCTTCGCCGAGGTCGTCGACGGGCACGTCGAGGAGCTCGCCCAACTCGAAGTCGCGAACTCGGGGCACACCATTAGCAACGCGCGCTGGGAGGCGGGCAACGTGCGCGACGTCCTGCACTACTACGCCGGCGCGCCCGAGCGCCACGCGGGTCGCCAGATCCCGGTGGCCGGCGGCGTCGACATGACGTTCTACGAGCCCATCGGTGTCGTCGGGATCATTGTGCCCTGGAACTTCCCGATGCCGATCCTGAGCTGGGGCGTGGCGCCCGCACTCGCCGCGGGCAACGCGGTCGTGCTGAAGCCGGCGTCGCTGACGCCGCTGACCGCGCTGCGTATTGGCGAGCTGTCCCTCGAGGCGGGGATCCCCGAGGGCGTACTACAAGTCATTGCCGGCGAAGGCGCGACGGTGGGCGAGCGTTTCGTCACGAATCCTCACGTCGGCAAGATTTGTTTCACGGGTTCGAACATCGCCGGGCGGCGGATCATGGAGGGCTGCGCGGCCC
>JAKBCT010000096.1 GCA_021807655.1 Actinomycetes bacterium
CAGTGCGCTCAGCGCGACCACCGCCGCCACGAGATGAGGACTGAGACGAAGAACACCCTCGGCGTAGACGAAGGCGAAGCCGTTGGCTGGTCCAGTAATCATCCCGACCGCGAAGACGACCGCGGCGACGATGCCGAGGCGCCCGCGAAGTTGCCCGGGGACCCCACCGAGGCGTGCCAAGGGCGACCGCACCGAGTGCGACACGGGTTCAGGAACGTGTCGCATCAGCCACGGGGCGCCGATCGTTGGCACGACGGTCACCGCAAAGAGCCACCGAAATGAGTCGGGACCACGGATGACCCCGTGCAGAATGGCCGACAACCCGGCGCCGATCCCACCGCCCGCCGCCATGACCACGAGGCGATGCACCCGTCGCGCCGTGCTCGAAATCTCCACCGTGACTACCTGGACGAGCGTGGACGACGCGGTGAGCAGCGGTCGTGCCACCGCAAAACTGATGACGAAGAACCAGTAGCTGGGGCTCAATGCCGCGACGGCGGTGACGCTCAGCCCAATGAGCAGCGTGTCTCGCAGGATCCGCCGACGACCCCAGCGGTCGGCGCTCGCCGTTATGGGCATCGCGCCGAGCGAGGCGAGGCGCAGCACCGCCAGACCAAGACCTAGGACTGATCCCGAGAGGCCGACGGCACTTCGTAGCGAGTGTCGGGTATCGACAACGTGACCAAAGTGGCGCGCTACGTCGTTCAGTGACGCGACCGCCCCAAACTGCGCGAAGCCAGCGATGAGCGCGATCGCAAACAGCGCGAGCGTGACCCGCGACAGTCGCGGCGCCGAGCCAACATCGGTGATCTCAGGCAAGCGTGATGCCTTCGTCGACGACCACCAGCGTCTTGCCGTGGTTCGCGCCGGCGAACAAGAGGTTGAGCGCCTCGGGTGCACGCTCGAGTCCGTTGATGAGGTGTTCGCGATGGCGCAGCGTACCGTCGCGAACCATCGCGACGAGTACCGCCTGCGCTTCGCCAAAGCGCGCGGCAAAATCCAAGACGATGAACCCCGACATCGACGCGCGCCTCATGATCAGCATGGGGGTATTGGCGACCCCTCGGGGACGACCCGATTCGTTGTACTGCGATATTGCGCCGCAGAGCACCACGCGGCCGTGCATCGCGATCGACGCCAGGGCCGCGTCGAGAACGGCGCCACCGACGTTGTCGAAGTAGAGATCGACGCCGTTGGGGCTCGCCGCACGCAACCGACCTTCCAGGTCTGGTTCGCGGTAGTCCAAGCAGCTGTCGAAGCCGTACCACGAGACCGCCTCGTCGCACTTACGCGGACCACCCGCGACGCCGATGACGCGGGCGGCCCCGCGCGCCCGCGCGATCTGACCGACGGCCGAACCAGTGGCGCCCGCGGCCCCCGAGACGACGACCACGTCACCGGCTTGAAACCGTCCAACGTCGAGCAGGCCGAAATACGCCGTCAGCCCGGTGACTCCCAACACGTTCAGCACCGTGGCCAGGTCGAGTCCGATGTCACGAGGGATCACCGAGAAGCGGTGTTCGTCGTTGGCGATGACCCACTCCTGCCAGTTGGTCATCCCGACCACCACGTCACCAACCTGGTATCGGGTTGAGTTGCTCGCCACCACGACACCCGCACCCGTCGAACGAACCGGCGCCCCAATCTCGATGGGGGGCAGGTAGCCGGGCGCGTCGTTCATCCACGTTCGAATCGTCGGGTCGATCGACAACATGGCGACCTTGATCAGGGCTTCGTCTGGTCCGCACGTCGGCTCGGTGCGCACGACCAACTCGGTCGTCGACTCATCGATCGCGCCCCGGGGACGCTGGCGCAGCACAATCTGCCGGTTCATCTCGACTCCTTGGTTACGCCGTCACCCTAGAGCCTCTCAAAGCTCACGACGAACGGGACCCGTGAGATCGCCCCGCGACGAAGCGCAGCAGCGCGACGAACGTCCAGATACCCTCGACGACGCCGAACGGCCACGCGCCGGAGGCGAAACCGTAGCCGCTGGACAGGGCGCACCCGACCGCGAAGGCTCCCACGTACCCATTTCCGCGACGCTCGAGGGCGTACATCGCCATCATGAACGTCAGGGCCGTTACGCCGTATACCGTGATCACCGCTTCGACCCTATCGGCCGATTCACCACGATCCACGTAGGTGATGTGCTTGACTACCGACGTGCCGACGAACCACGCCCTCGTGCGCCGAGGTCTTCGCCTGGAGTACTTGACGCTGGCTTGGAACTTCGTTGGCGTCGCCGTCCTCGCCTACGGCGCCTGGCGCGCCCGATCAGTGGCGCTCGCCGGATTCGGTTTCGACACCATCGTCGAGATTGGCGCGTCAGCGGTGGTGATCTGGGAACTCACCGACCTCCACCAGCGCCGTCGGCGGCGCGCCCTGCGCTGGATAGGCGCGTCGTTCATCGTTCTGATCATCTACGTCGTGTCGCTGAGTACCCTCGCCCTGGCGATGGGGGTGCGACCCGATCACTCACCGCTGGGCATCTGGTGGACAGCGGCCACGGCGCTCGCGATGTTCGCCCTCGCCGCCGGCAAGGCCCGCACGGGGCGATCTCTCAACAACGCCGTGCTCATCACCGAGGGCCGGGTGACCTTTGTCGACGCACTGCTCGCCGTTGCGGTGCTGGTTGGCCTGGCCCTCAATGCCGCGCTCGGCTGGTGGTGGGCCGATCCCCTCGCCGCACTCGTCATCGTCTACTACGCCCAGCGCGAGGCGCGTGAGGCATTCGCCCACGATCGTTCAACGCTGACCGAGGGGCAAGAGTGAGAGGGCGACCGCCATCGTCGTCACGGTGGCGAGCGCACCCCAGCGACTCGCTCGCCTGAGCGACGGCGTCGCGCCGGCCCCGCGAGCGCTACGCCACCACAGGAGCCAGGCCAGTGAGCCCGTAGCGGCGAGGTTCGGACCGAGATTGAGCCCAACCAGCATGGCAAAGGGGTGGCGCGGCACGCGTGCGGCCAGAATCGCAGCGGCGGGAAGGTTATTTACGAGCACCGCGGCCAGACCAGATACGACCGCGGTCACGACGACGTTCGCGTGAGCCAAGACGACTGACGGCCCCGACCAAGCCCTGCCCAGCGTGCCGAGGGCCACGGCAATCGCGAACAGCCCGATGAGCGCACCGGGACCAACGACGGCGGCGACCTCGGCCACGCGTACGCGGCCGCGGCGAACGTGCCAAGACACCGCAGCGAGCCCGACC
>JAKBCT010000017.1 GCA_021807655.1 Actinomycetes bacterium
AGCTGCTGGTGCTCGGCTTCGTGAAGAACCCCCAACGCATGTCCGTCGGCGAGCGCCAAGCGCTCGACTTTCTCACCGACCAGATCCCCGACCCTCACCTGCGAGCCCGGCTCACACCGACCTACCGCATGGGCTGCAAAAGGGTGCTACTCAGCAACGACTACTACCCCGCGCTGCGCCGTGACTCGGTGGCGCTCATCACCGAGCCGATCGAGCGCGTCGTGCCCGAGGGGATTCGCTCGACCGACGGTGCCGTGCACCCGCTCGACGTCCTCGTGCTCGCGACGGGCTTTCGCGTCACCGATCACCCGATGGGGGCGCTGGTGCGGGGTCGCGCCGGGGCGACCGTCGGCGAGGCGCTCTCGGGCGACCTGGCGCACTACCTCGGCACGTCGTTTCCGGGCTTTCCGAACCTCTACATGCTCGCCGGTCCCAACACCGGGCTCGGGCACTCGTCGATCATCTACATGATCGAGAGCCAACTCAACTACGTCGTCGACGCGATCTCGACTGCCCTCACGCGCCGGCTCCTGGTCGAGCCCACCGCGCTGGCGGCGCGACACTGGA
The DNA here is from genome assembly GCA_021807655.1 of Actinomycetes bacterium. The sequence goes on from JAKBCT010000017.1 coordinate 568, forward strand.
CGGCGCGGGTACGCGACCAGCTGCCCTCGACGATTTGGGCCACGGGCTGTTCGAGCTGGTACCTGACCGAGTCGGGGCTGAACACGACGATCTGGCCCGACTTCACCTTTCGCTTCCGACGCGCGACGCGCGGATTCCGTCTACGCGACCACCGCCTGACGCCGGCCGGCCAAGGCTCAGTCGAGCGTTAGCGGCGCGTCCACGTCGAGTGACTCACCGCCCACAACGTCGGGCGCCAGCGCGTTGGCGAGGTACTCGCGAACGCGTTCATCGATCTCGGCCATGAGTTGGGGACTCTCGCGCAAGAAGGTCTTCACGTTCTCGCGACCCTGACCGAGCTGCTCGCCCTCGTAGGTAAACCAGGCCCCCGCCTTTTTGACGAACCCGAGCTCGACGGCCACGTCGAGCACCGAACCCTCCCGACTGATGCCCTGGCCGTACATGATGTCGAACTCGGCCTGCTTGAAGGGGGCCGCGCACTTGTTCTTCACGACCTTGACGCGGGTGCGGTTACCCACCACCTCGGTGCCGTCCTTGATCGACTCGATCCGCCGAATGTCGAGACGGATCGACGAGTAGAACTTGAGCGCCCGTCCGCCGGGCGTGACTTCGGGCGAACCGTACATCACACCGATCTTCTCGCGCAGCTGGTTGATGAACAGGGCGATGGTGTTCGACTTGGACAGGCCACCGGTCAACTTGCGTAGTGCCTGACTCATGAGCCGCGCTTGCAGGCCGACGTGGGAGTCACCCATGTCGCCCTCGATCTCGGCGCGTGGGGTGAGCGCGGCGACCGAGTCGATCACGACCACGTCGAGGGCCCCGGAGCGAATCAGCATGTCGACGATCTCCAGCGCCTGCTCGCCGGTGTCGGGCTGGCTGATCAGCAGATCGTCCACGTTGACGCCGATCGCTCGCGCGTAGACGGGATCCATCGCGTGTTCGGCGTCGATGTACGCGCACACGCCGCCGTTTCGCTGCGCCTCGGCGACCACGTGCATCGCCAGGGTCGACTTGCCCGATGACTCGGGCCCGTAGAGCTCCACGATTCGCCCTCGCGGCAGCCCCCCGATGCCCAGCGCGAGGTCGAGCGCCAGCGCACCGGTCGGAATCGACTCGATGCTCATGTGCAGGTTCTCCCCCATGCGCATGATCGAGCCCTTGCCAAACTGCTTCTCGATCTGGCCGAGTGCTGCGTCGAGGGCCTTGTTGCGGTCGTCGGTTGCCATGGGGTTCTCCTTGGTCATCTTCGTCGGAGCACCATAGGCACCCCCACTGACATCGGTCGGGCTACTCGCAAACCGTACTACGAACACGTGTTCGCTTCAAGGACCATCGCCTTGGCGACCGAGCAAGTCAGTCGACCAGTGCCTGATAGACGAGACGCTGCAGTTCGCGACGAATCGGGTACGTGCCGCTCGGCAGCAGCTGGGTGTAGAAGCCAACGGTCAACTCCTCAAGAGGATCGATCCAAAAGGCGGTCGACGCCGCCCCACCCCAGCCCACGGTCCCCTCCGAGACCAGGCTCCGGTTGGCTCGCCGGTCCACCACGACCGAAAACCCGAGTCCGAAGCCGACGCCGGCGAAGTCGACCTCGGAGAAGGAGTCGGTCGCGAATTGCGCGAGGTCCAGGTCGTCGGGGAGGTGGTTCTCGGTCATCAGGGACACCGTGCGACTCGAGAGCAGGCGAACCCCGTCGAGTTCGCCGCCGCGCAGGATCATCGACATGAACCGCTGATAGTCCCAAGCCGTCGAGACGAGGCCGCCCCCGCCGCTCATTAGTCGTGGTCGCCTGGTGGCCGCGGTGGCCAGATCGGCCATCGCGACCGCGCCGTCGGCGCTGGGCACGTAGAGCATCGCCAGCCGGTCGCGCTGGTCATCGGGACAGTGCCAGCCCGTGTCGCTCATCGCGAGGGGTTCCAGGATGCGTTCGCGAACGAACTCGTCGAGGGTGCGACCGCTCCAGATCTCGACGAGTCGGCCGAGGACGTCAGTGGCGACCGAGTAGTTCCAGTGGCGCCCGGGCTGGAAGAGCAGTGGACTGGTGCACCAGTCGTTGACCGCCACGGCCAAGTCAGCTGACGGGGGCCATCCGAAGTCGTAGCCCTTGGCGCGGTAGATCGCGTCGACGGGGTGGGTGTAGTTGAACCCGTACGTGAGACCGCTGGTGTGGGTCAGCAGATGGTGGACGCGTACGGGCTCGGTGGCCGGCTCGGTGATCGGCTCGCTCGGCGGGCCGCTCACGTAGACCCGCGGCGCCGATAGGGCCTCAATCCATTGGCCGACGTCGTCGTTCAGATCGAAGTGCCCCTCCTCGTAGAGCATCATCGCGGCGACCGTGGTGAGCGGCTTGGTCATCGAGTAGATCCGCCAAATCGTGTCGCCGGTGACGTCGAGTCCACGCTCGCGGTCCCGGTAGCCCCCGGCGGCCGTCCACGCGAGCTCACCGCCGCGCGCCACCGTCACCAGCCAGCCAGCCAGCCGCCGGTCCTCGACGTACCGGTCGAAGTGCGTGCGCACGCGTTCCAGGCGACTCGCATCCAGTCCCACCGCCGCCGGTTCGACGCGCGCATCCAGGGTTGCCATGACTTCCTCCTGCTTGGTGACTCGAGGTTACGTGGTGAGCGTCGGCGCGCTCGCGTCGCGGTCGAGCTCGCGACGCAGCACGTCGAGGGCACTGATCGCGCTGTAGGCGCGAATCCGCGGCCGGTCGCCGGGCAGGCGAAGCGCGACGTGTCCCACGCGGTCACCCATCGCGAAACCCACGAAGACGGTGCCCGCGGGCTGTCCCTCCTGCTCGTTTGGCCCAGCGACCCCCGTGACGCTCAGGCCGATATCGGCCCCAAGTAACGTGCGCACGCCGCGGGCCATTGACTCGGCCGCGTCACTGCTCACCACCGGTCCTCGCGCCACGCCGAGCAGGGCGAACTTGACCTCGGAGGCGTAGCTCACCACGCCCCCGCGAAACCACGCCGACGCACCCGGCACGTTGACGAGGCGACTCGCGATCAGGCCACCGGTGATCGACTCCGCCACCGCGAGCGTCGAGTCGCGCGCGAGCAGCCGGTGCGCCACGGCGTCCTCCATGGACTGCGCGTCCACCCCGAAGATGATGTCGCCCAGCTGCTCGTTGATCAGCCGGCGAACCAGCTGCTCTTCAGACGCCACCAACTCGGCCGCGTGCGTGGCGTCGTCGCCGCGTGCGGTTATACGTACCTTGATGCCCTCGATCCCCGACGCCAAGAACGCGATGGTCACGCGCCCGTCGTCGATCAGGGCGTCGAAGCGATCACCCACCACCTCGGCCAAAGCCGACTCGCTCGCCCCCCAAGTCCGCAAAACCCGACTCGTGATCACCGCCCGCGCACCCGCGGCTCGCTCGCGCTCGAGCAGGTCGGCCAGCACGGCGCGCTCGAACATCTCGGTCATCTCGTAGGGCACGCCGGGCACCGCGTAGACCACCTTCTGGCCGAGGGGACAGATCAGTCCCGGCGCGGTACCGCGCCGCTGATCGATGACTCGAGCCCCGTGGGGCACGTCGGCCTGGAGCAGGTTGTTAGCCGGCATCGAGCGGCCGCGCGCTTCGAAGAAGCCCCGGATCGTGTCAACGAGTTCAGCCCGTCGCTCGAGCGCCACGCCCATCACCTCGGCGATCGCCGCCCTCGTGATGTCGTCCTGGGTTGGCCCGAGACCACCGCAGACGATCACCGCGTCGCTTCGGGCGAGCGCCGTGCGCAGGGCGAGCACGATGCGCTCGTGGTTGTCGCCCACGTGCTGATGAAAGTGCGACGCGATGCCGTTGGCCGCCAGTTGCTCGCCCAGCCACTGGCCGTTCGTGTCCGCGATCTGACCCAGCAACAGCTCAGTGCCCACGGCGACGATCTCAACGCGCACGTGTTCCCCTTCGCCGTCCCTCCGCGTAGTACTGCCATCCGGTGTACACCGTCATCACTGCGGCCACCCAGATCGTGACCTCGCCGAGCCACGTGTGGTGGGCGACGACGGGTACCACGCAGAGGGCGATCGCCAGATCCTGAACGAACGTCTTCCACTTGGCGAGTTTGCTCGCCGGTATCGAGATCCCGCGGCGCGCCGAACGCGACCGATACACACTCATCCACGCCTCGCGCACGGTGATGATAATGGCCGGCGCGATGAACGACGAGAGGCCGTGGGGGCGCGCGAGGATCAGTGCGTAGAGCGAGCCGAGCACGATCACCTTGTCGGCGAGGGGGTCGAGGAAGGCGCCCGACGTCGTCGTGCCGTGACGGCGCGCCACGATCCCGTCGAAGTAGTCCGACGCGGCCGCCAGCACGCCCACCGCCGACGTCCACCACGAGATCCGGTGCACCAGGATCAGGTAGATGAATACCGGAGCGACCGCCAGACGAAAGGCGGTCATCAGGTTGGCCGGCGTGAGCAACGCCGACTCCCCGTAGGTGCGCTGGCCCGAGGTCACACCGACACCGCCTCCAGGTCCGTCCCGCGACTGGCGACGATGCGGCCTTGGAAGATCGTGCCAACCGCGATCGACCGGTCGACCTTTACCACGCCGTCAATTTCGGGACACTCTCTGACACTACGGGCTACGCCGGGTGCGTCCACGAGAAGGCGCTGGTGCGTTCCCACGAGTGCGTCGCGTCGCCGGGCGGTGATGACGTCCTGCAGCTCGCTGACCTCGCGCAGGCGCTCGAGCGCGAGCTCGCGCGGTACGGGATTGGGTAGCGACGCCGCCGGCGTCCCCTCCTCGGAAGAAAAGGTGAAGAAGCCGGCCCAGTCGAGCTGGGCCGCCTCGAGGAAGGCGAGCAGGTCGCGCTGATCGTCTTCGGTCTCACCGGGGTACCCGAGGATGAATGACGACCGGAAGGTCGCGTCGGGGGCGAGTGAGCGAATAGCCGCGATCCGCTCGAGGAACCTCGATCCGTCGCCCCATCGGCGCATGGCCCGCAGGAGTGAACGCGACGAGTGCTGCAACGAGAGATCAAAGTACGGCACACCGGTCGCGACGATCGCCTCGATGAGGCCCGGCGTCAGTCCCGACGGGTAGAGGTAGAGCAATCGAACCCGCTCGACCTCACTCGCGAGCGCGCGGGTCAGCGCGATCAGCGGTTGCGCGGTGCCGTCGTCGAGGGCCTCGGTCGGCTCACCGCGGCCGGCGCGACGCCGATCGTGTCCCCAGCTCGCGAGGTCCTGGGCGATGAGGATCAGCTCGCGCACCCCACCGGCCGCGAGAGCGCGGGCCTCGGCGAAGATCTCGTCGGACGAGCGCGAACGTTGGTCGCCGCGAAACGTTGGAATCGCGCAAAAGCCGCATCGCCGGTCGCAGCCCTCGGCGATCTTCAGGTAGGCCCACGGCGCGCTCGTGCGCGGGCGGGGCAGGTTCAGCAGGTCGAAGTCGGACGTCGGGCGTCGGCGCACGTGAACCGGCGTCGGTGTCGCCGGCGCCCAGAGGTTCTGACCGAATCCCGCGACGAGGTCGACCTCGGGCAGCGCGGCGGCGAGCTCATCGCCGTAGCGCTCCGCCAGGCAACCCGTCACGACCAAGCGCGCCGAGGAGCGCTTGCGTTCGGCCAGTTCCAGCACCACCTCCACCGACTCTTCGCGCGCCGCCTCGATGAAGGCGCAGGTGTTGGCCACCACGAGATCAGCGTCGACGACCGAGGACGTGGGCTCGTAGCCCTGCTCGTCCAACAGCCCCGCCAACTTCTCGGAATCCACGTGATTCTTCGGGCAACCGAGCGTCTCAATGAAGTACCGCATGGTCGTCTCCTAACGTGGCGACACCGAGCGCTGCGCGCTCGGTGTCGGTGGCGGAGAGGGAGGGATTTGAACCCTCGGGCCCGCGTTAACAGGCCGCATTCTTAGCAGGAATGTGGTTTAAACCGAACTCACCCACCTCTCCCCGTCAGTCATCTTAACGACTGACGGTGCCCCGAGACACCGGGGGGCTACGACTGGGCCCGAACACCCTTCGTGGCGCGCGCACATTACACTGCCATCCACGATGCAACGTGTTCCGTGGACGTTGAGGCGCCGTCGGCACACGTGGGTCATGGCACTTATCGTGGCGACCAGCGCCGTCGGGCCCGTCGCCGCGGCCACCGCCAGCGCCGCGTCGCCCGCCGCGATCGCCCTGACGAGGTGCCGGACCACCATGCCCACCATGGAGGTTGTGCGCGGACGACTGACCGTCGCGACCGACAACCCGGTCTCGGCACCGTGGTACATCGACAATCACCCGTCGAGCGGCCAGGGCTACGAGTCGGGCCTCGTCTACGCCATTGCTCGCGTGCTCGGCGTCCAGCGACACGACGTGAACTGGGTCGATCAGACGTTCGCCACGAGCTACTCGCCGGGCAAGAAGCACTTCGACTTCGACGCCAACGAGGTCACCTACAGTGCGGCGCTCGCGCGCAACGTCACGTTCTCGAGTTCGTACTTCGCCGTCCATCAAGCCCTGGTCGCGTTGACGGGCGACCCCATCGTCACCGCCCACAGTCCACGAGAACTGCGCACGTACCGCTACGGCGATCTGGCCGGCACCGCCGGGCTCGCCTTCATCACGGGACGCATTCGCCCGAGCGCCGCCGTGACGTCGTACCCGACGATGACTGCGCTCATCAAGGCGCTCAAGATCGGCGCGATCGACGCACTGGTCATCGACGTACCAACGGGCGACTACATGACGACGTCCCAACTGGTGAACGCCACCGGCGCACCGATCGCCACCGTGGTCGGCCAGTTCCCCGCCACCGGCGACCACTACGGCTTGGTCTTCCAGCACGGCAGTCCACTCGCTGGCTGCGTCGACCTCGCGTTGGCCGCCCTGCGCACCGACGGCACGGTCGCGGCGTTGGCCCGGCGTTGGCTAGGCATCTACGCCAAGATCCCGACGATCGCGCCCTGACCTTAGGACGCGTTTTGTCGCAGTTCTGACATCGCGACGGCGAGATCGAACAGCTCGTGGTCGCGGTCCCAGGTGAGGTGCGAGTGGACCTGCTCGAGGGGTAGCCAGACCAACTCATCCACCTCATCGTTGGGCGCGAAGTCCCCGTCGTCGACACTCATCAAGTAGTACGCGACGATCTTGGGCCGTCCCTTGCGGTGGGTGTAGTTGGTGGTGCCGACGAAGCGCACGATACGACAGCGCATGCCCGTCTCTTCAAAAACTTCGCGCAGGGCCGCTTGCTCGAAGGTCTCGCCTTCGTCCAACTTGCCCTTGGGGAACGTCCAGTCGCCCCGGGACTCGCGATAGATGCAGGCGACCTCGGTTCGTCCCGACGCGACGAATCGGAACACGATGCCGCCGGCCGCACGAATGAGGTCATTGGGTGCATCGTGGGGAACGATCAGTTCGCCGGTCATGAGGTACACGCCGCCAAGGGTAGAGCAGTCATGGTCAACGGCGTGGTATCACCCACGGATCGTCATCGTCGGACCGGGCACGTTCGTAGAGTAGTGAAAATGCTCTCGGTGTCGCTCTCACTGCCGTGGCGACTCGCCGTCTACCTCGCGGCCGGCATCGCCGGCGGGGTCGCCAACGGCATCGCCGGTGGCGGCACCTTTATCACCTTCCCGACGATGCTCGCCCTCGGGGTGCCCGCGTTGCAGGCCAACGTATCGTCGACCGTCGGCGTCGTGCCGAGCTACTTCGGCGGCATCCGGGGTTTTCGCCGCGAAATCAGCCGACACGGGGCCCTGGTGCGGTCCCTCGTGCCGGCCTGCCTCGCGGGGACCATCGTCGGCGCCGCGTTGCTCCTCGTCGGCTCGCCACGGGCCTTCGAGCACGTCGTGCCCTGGCTCATCGGCGGTGCCACCCTGGTCTACGCGATGTCGGCACGAATCACGGCCCGGCTCGCCCACCTCGACCACCACCACCCACTACGACGACGGGTCGTGCTCGTTGGCATCTTTTTCGCCTCGGTCTACGGGGGCTACTTCGGCGCTGGTCTGGGCATCGTGCTCCTGGCGGTGATGGCGGTGGCCCTCCCGCTGGAGATCGGTGAGTTGCAGGGCCTGCGCAACCTGCTCTCGCTCATCATCAACTTGGTCGCCGCGGCGATCTTCCTGGTTCGCGGTCACCTCGCCCAAGAAGCGGTCTACATGATCCTGCTCGGCACCCTCGTCGGCGGCTGGCTCGGCACCGTGCTCATGAAGCGGCTGCGGCCACCGGTCGTGCGCTGGCTCATCGTCGCGATTGGTGCCGCCACCACCGTGCACCTCTTCCTGGGCTGACCGGACCCCGCGTGCCGTATTGTTGATAATTCCACTAGGATTTGTCGAATGAAGCGATTGTTTGCGTTTCCCAACCCCGTGAACGACGCCGCGGCGCGCACCGTCGCACTGGGCGTCGTGGCCATGTCATTGACGGCCCTGGTCGGCGGGGTGCGTTGGATCATGGTGCCACTGACCTACGGCTTCGTCGCGCGAGTGCTGAGCGGACCCACACTGTCGCCGCTTGGCCAGTTCGCCACGCGGGTCGCCGGCCCACGGCTACGCGCGTGGCGTCGCGAGGTGGCCGGCCCGCCGAAGCGCTTCGCCCAGGGGATCGGCGCCGTGCTCACGATCGCGACGTGCACGCTCTGGCTCACGGCCGGGTGGTCCGTGGCGCGGTGGCTCCTGGTGCCCCTGATCGGCGCGGCGGGCCTGGAGGGCGCGCTCGGCTACTGCGTCGGCTGCGCCATCTTCGGCCAACTCGTGCGCGTCGGCCTCGTGCCCGAATCCGTCTGTGCCGAGTGCGGCGACCTGCGCCAGCGATACGCCGCCGCCGGATTTCCCACGCGCCACGAGGATTGAGCCACCGACGAACGGTGGGTCACGGCGATTTTCTAGGCTGGGGCGATGACCCCTCGATCAACTCGCCGACTCGCCGTCACCGCCGCCGTGACGGCGCTCGCCCTGGGCTTGGTCCCACTGGCCAGTGCCGACGGCGCCCAGCCGCGCGTCGTCGTGGCGCACCCGGCACCGTTGCCGGGTCACACGTCGGTGGTCGACGCGCCGATCACGACGTCCTTTGACCTCGCGCTCGCCCAACCGCGACAAGGGGCGCTTCGCACCTACCTCGCCGAACTGACGGACCCGGCGTCGGCGAACTACCGCCACTTCCTCACCACGGCGCAGTTCGCCCGCCGATTCGGCGCACCGAGCGACGCGGTGGCGGCCGTGCGCCACTACTTCGAGTCCTTCGGACTGCGCGTCGGCGCGCTGAGCCGGGGCCACATCATCCTCCCGGTGTCGGGTTCGACCACCAACATCGCGCGAGCGTTCGCGGCACCGCTGATCACCGTGCGGGTTCGTGGGCACCTGGCCGCGCAGTTCAGTCGGGCCGCGACATTGCCCGAGCCCATCGCGCGCGACGTCGCGGCCGTCGCGGGTCTCTCGACCGTGGTGACGCCCCACGCGCTGGCGCTGCGCGCGCACGCGACGTCCGCGACCGTCGCCTCGTGCGCGGCCGCGACCGACGGCGCACCGGCGTCGGCCACGACGCCCAACGCACTGGGCGGCTACACGATCCAACAGCAGGCGCAGCTCTACGGACTCTCGACCGCGTGGGCCAACGGCTTTACCGGCACCGGCCAGACGATCGCCGTCTACGAACTCGGTCCTTACAGTCCGACGGACCTGGCCACGTACTTCTCGTGCTACGGCATCAACCCGAGCGTCACCAACGTGCCCGTCGACGGTGGGAACTCGGGTGCCTACAGTGACGAGGCGACCATCGACGTCGAAGAGGCGGCGGCGCTCGCGCCCGGTGCGGCGATCGATGTCTACACCGCGCCCAACAATTCGACCGGGCCGATCGACGCGTATCAGCAGATCGCCGACGCCAACACGGCCACCGTCGTGACCACCTCGTGGGGCACCTGCGAACAGGACCCCTCGGGCGCCCCCAACGCCGAACAGGCGATCTTCGAGCAGATGACCGCCCAGGGCCAGACCATCCTGGCGGCGTCGGGCGACAACGGCTCCTCGGACTGCACGGGCATCACGACCAACGCACCCGCGGTTGATGACCCCTCCTCCCAGCCCTTCGTGACGGGCGTGGGGGGGCTCACCGTTTCGTCCATCGCACCGCTCACCGAGACCGTCTGGAACGACGGCACGAACAGCGGTGGCGGTGCGGGCGGCGGCGGCATCTCAACGCTCTGGTCGCGACCCTCGTGGCAGGTCGCCCCCGGTATCGCGTCGACCGAGACGATGCGCCTCGTCCCGGATCTCTCCGTGATGGCTGACCCGGGCACCGGCTTCATCCAGTACTTCACCGGCAGCGGCACCGTCAACTGCGGCAGCAACTGCGGGTCCGGCTGGTCAAGCATCGGTGGAACCTCCATTGGGGCGCCCCTCATGAGCGCCGTCGTGGCCACGGCCGCCCAGCAGTGCGGCGTCGCCCGACTCGGCTTCATCAATCCGGCGCTCTACGCGATGGCGACGACGGGCTTCATCGACGTGACCACGGGCAACAACGACCTCTTCGGCGTCGGCGTCTACAGCGCCGGTCCCGGCTACGACATGGCCTCGGGCCTCGGCAGCCCCAATCCGGCTACGTTCATGAACGGACTGTGCCCCAGCGTCTTTGACCCGACGACCAGTTCGGCGTCGGTGTCGACGTCTCACGTCGACACCTCGTCGTCGGCGACGGTCTCGTTCACCCTGCACAACCAGCTTGGCGGACCGCTGGCCAACGCGCTCGTGGCGGTCACCGCGTCGGCGAGCGCCGGTCGCGTCCTGTTCGATGGCGACCACTCGAGCATCGTGGGCAGCGGGCGAGCCGCCTACTCGGTGACCTCCGACGCCAACGGGCAGGGTTCGGTCACCGTTTCGAACACGCAACCGGGACCCCTGACCCTGACGGTCAGTTACCAGTCGACCACCTTGCTCAACACCGTCGTGTCGGTGACCGGCGCCGCCGTCACGCCCGCGTTGACGCAGCCAACGATTGTCCGGGTCCTCACCGTCGCCGGCGCGGCGCGCGTCATCGTGCGCGCGCCGACGTTGGCGCCTGGCCTGCGCGTGCGCTTGTACGAATACTCGTTGAACGGTGGACGTACCTGGCACGCGGCGGGGCGCAACGCCAACTCGATCGTCATCGGGGGCCTGACCCCGGGCGCCACGTACGCCGTCGTCGTGCGCTACCTCGTGGCGGGGCGCGCGAGCCCGACCTCCGCGGCGGCAACGTTCACCGCGCGCGCGAAGTAGCGATCGTCGTGGCGTGACCGACGCCGGGCGACGCCACCGAAAAAAAGACCCCCGCTCGTAGACTGTGTCCATCACTCGACGACGACGGGCCCAACCCGCTACCTCGAGGCGCGCGCCATTGGCGAGCGCCATCGCCGCGGCGCTGCTCGCCTCGGCGCTGTTCGCCAGCGGCGTCGGCTCCAGCGGGGCGACGACCTCGCCGCCGTCGGGTCTGCCGCTCTATCAGTTCCTCAACAACGGCACTGGCCCCTTGCCGTGGAACGCGGTCGCGCTGACCAGCGCGGTCAACAACTCGACCATGCTGGGTGGTCCTCACGCGACGAGCAACGGCTCCCTCGGCGTCCTCGCCTACCGAACAGCGAGTGACGAGGTGGCCATCTACGCCGAGACCGCCGCCGGCGTGTCCCAATGGAGTGATCTCTCCTCGAACATCGACGCCACCGCACCGGCGGCCGACCCGGTGCCAATCATCGACCCCGCGGGCAACGTCGACGCAATCTACGTCGACGCGAGTGGCAACTTGATCCTGCTAACGCCCAATGACCCGGTCAGCGCGGTGTGGCTCCATACGCATCACGATGAGGCGTGGCGACCGGTCGTGGCAACGAACCTGAGCGCTCTTACCGGCGTCACCTTCGCGGCGGGACTGGCCAGCGCCGAAGTGACCGGCCAGCAGGCGATGATCGTGGCGCGCACCACCGCCAACACGATTGAGGCCATCACGCTCACGTGGGCACCCAACCAGCCAATCCCGTATCTCAGTTCGCCGGCTCTTAACATCTCCCAGCTCACCCACGCCACCGCGTCCAAGAGTGATCCGGTCGTCGTGCCCGGGCCGATCCCCGCCGTCGCCGCCACCGCGACCAATGGCGACCTTCAAGTCTTCTCGACGAGCCCCACCAATCCCACCGCGTGGATCGACCAGGACGTCACCCGCATGACCGGGGGCCCGCGACTCGTTGGAGCCCTCGCGGCCGCGGCCTCAACGACCAGCGTCTTCGTGGCGGGTCTCAACGGACTCGGCGCCGTTGAGCTCTTCAGCGCGCCCCTGACCTCCTTCAATCAGACGACGTCCACGCCCCCGACCACGACGACCACGAGCACCACGACGATCCCGGGAACCACGACGATTCCGGGAACCACGTCGATTCCGGGAACCACGACTCCCCCCAACCCGACGCCGACCTTTCCGTGGACGGTCCTGAACGTGACCGCCGTCGCGACGGGATCGCCGCCGCTCAGCGGCACACTCTTTCTCGGCGTGACCCCGTCGCAGGTCACGATCGCCGGTGCGGCGGCCAACTGGGGTGACCTGTTCGCGTTGACCAGTTCGAGTGGCTTCGTGCCGTGGACGTCGACCGACGTGTCCGTGACCGCCGGCAGCTCGGCGCGAACCGTGGGCGGCATCGTCACGGGACTCGATCTCAACGGCGTCCTGAGCCTCTACGCCGCGGGAATCAATACGCCACCTCCCCAGGGGGTCGGCGTCTACGCGATCCCCAACAGCACGTGGACCAAGGCCGTCACCGACGGCTGGCCGATTATCAGCGAGACCGGCGGACTCGGCACCACGTCCTCGCCCTGGGTCGGGTTCACGTCGGCCAAGACCGTGGCGACGTCGCCGGACTTCCTCATGGGCCAGAGCATCTACAACGCCCACAAGCGCGTGACCTGGCTGTCGTTTTGGACGGTGAGTGGGCCACTGAAGGGTGAGACCATCGCGCCGGCGACGTACTACGCCCACGGATTCGCCGCGGGCGCGTGGGTCGCCACCCAAATCGACCAGTACCGCAGCCTCGGCGTGGGACTGAAGCCCGACTGGGTGATCCTCGATCCCGAGGGCTACCCCGACTCGCACTCCGGGCTCGACGCCCCCGGCGGGGCCACCGGCGCCTCGCTCGCCCACTACGCCGCGTACTGGGCGGCCATGCTGCGCGGCTGGGCGAGCGGGATCGCGTCGGTCGACCCCACGCTCAACGCCGCCGTCTACGCCTCACAGTCCGAGTACCGCAACTATCACCTCGCCGCGGCACCGATGCCGGTCTTCGTGGCCCTCGCCTTCGGCGGCGGTGGACCGATTCCCGTCCAGGGCGCTTCGGGGAGCAACGTTCGCGGCTTCATCGCCTTCAGCGCCGTGTGCACCCCGACCTCGACGCTGCAGAGCAGATCGGAA
>JAKBCT010000097.1 GCA_021807655.1 Actinomycetes bacterium
CCGCGCAGCCCGGCGTCGGAGTGGCGCTCAAGACCGGCGGGTTCAGCGGGGCGTCGGGGAGTCCGAAGAGCTGCGTGGAGATGGCGTTTGCCATCGCCGTCTCGCCGGCCACGTTGGGGTGGAGGTGGTCGGGATTGAAGTAGGGCGCGTAGGGCGTGTTCGGGTTGCAGTCACCGTTGTAGACGTCGGCCATGACCGCCGCGAGGTTGATCACGCCGGTGAAGCCCGTGCGCGCCGACAAGAGCCAGGCGTTCACCGCGCTCATCACCGACTGTTCCGAGGGACCCCAGTACTCCGCGAGGTCGTGATCCTGTTTGGTCGACGTCGCGCGCGGCAGCAGGGTGATGGCGTAGACGTTGAGGCCCCGGGCGCGAACCTGGGCCGCCACCGTTCGAAGGCCCGCCTCGATGGCCGCAGCCGTGCCGTAGGGCGGGATGGGTTTTCCCGCCACGCCGCCGGCGCCGAACCAGATGTCATTGGTGCCGAGCAGGACGACGACGTCCTTCACACCCGGCCACGCGAGCGCGTCGGTCGCGAGTCGCGTCACTCCCGGTACCCCGCCCGAATTGGTCGCGTAGGAGGTTCTCGGCGGGAAGACGGTCAAGGTGTTGCCGGCGATGCCTTCGTTGACGACCGACATCTGTTCGGTGGCCGGTAGGCCGTCGATGCGCTGCTGCAAGGCGTTCACCCAACTGAAACCGTTGTTCTCGTAGCCGTACCCGTCGGTGATCGAGTCACCGAAAGCGACCACGGCACCCTGGGCCGGCGAATTCGCGACTGACACCCCCGAGAGCCAGCGCACGTAGGCGCCGGTCAGCTGCGGGTTGAAGCTCTGACTGGTCGGATCGGTCGTGTGATCCCCGACTCCATTGCTCGTCGCCCACGTGTTGATGTTGCCGGTGCAGCAGTAGTGCACGCTCACCGTTGCCCACCCCGAGACGGCGATGGAGACCGCGATCTTCTCGTTGGCGTGTACCGCGAGGGCGACCGGATCGCTCGTGACCCGCCCGCCCGCTGGTATCGTCACGGCGCGCTGACCGTTCGCGAACGTGACGGGCACGAAGGTTCCGGCCACGACGTCGGGCCCATTCTGGTCGACGCCAGCGGTGACCGCGCTAAAGGTGGTCGGGGTGGCACTCCAGAGGTTGGAGAACGTCAGTTCAATGGCGCTCCCGGCGACGGCCACGGTCGCCGTGTCGCGCACCGTCGAGTTGTACGTGGCGCCCACGGCGAGGTCCATCGGTGACGTCCACGACACCTGCCAGCCCGGCGTCGCGCCGCTGGGCGTCGCGACCACGAGTGATCCGATAATGAAACCTACGCTGATCAGGAGTCGGAACACGATTGCCATCGGCGCGGGTGCGTAACGGGATCGATCGACTGAACGGCGAGTCACTACTTTCACCACGCCCTACCCGGCGACAACTGACGGTCCGGCGAGGGCCCACCCGCCAACCCGTCTGTCGCAGTTCGTCGCACGCATAGCCGCTCAAGCCTACCGGCGATAGTCGATGCGACCACGTGCGCGGTGCGGTTGCTACCCGCACGCGGGGAACCCCCGCGGCTCACCGAGTGCCGAACGATCGGACTCGTTCGTTGCCACCCGATCCACGTGACGCCGTTCTGGCGCGACGTGGGAAACACGTCGCCAGTCGCCACGAACGACTGGTCAGCCGTCGAGCCGGCGTCCGGTGTCCCCGCGCCATCAGTGGGTAGTCGCACGTCGACCCGTGCCGGTCGCCGCGCTGACCGAAGCGCCGGTTACGTCGATCGGTCGCGTCGCATCATCGACGTGAGTTCGCGTCGCACTCGATCGAAAGAATCAGGTAAGAAGTTGGGCTCGAAATGGTTGCTGGCGGCGACAATGAAATCTATTGATCATCGAGTGATGGACTAAGAAAGGCGGATACCAATCGTGCCACCAGACGCACCGCAACCGGGCTTCGGGGGCCCTTACTTCGATGGTGGGATGCGCCACGCGGTCGGACTACGCGGCGGACTCTTCCTCGTCTTCCTCGTTCTACTCCTCATCGTGGCGGTCGTAGCGTTACTGCTCTCGATGTCGCAGCGGCGACGTGACGGCGCGGCGCGCAGCGGCGGGGCGCGTGACGGTTGGCCCGGAGGAAGCGCACTCAACATCCTCGACGAGCGACTCGCTCGGGGCGAGATCGATGTCGACGACTACACGAGTCGGCGCAACGTCCTGTCGGGACAGCCGCAAGGGACGTAACGTCACAGGTGCGCTGCGACGGGAACGAGTAGGCGAGCAAGCAGCACTCGTTTTCGCGCCACGTGCGGACTACGATGTCCGGAACATTGATGAGGCCGGGTGAGGCGTCGTCGTTTCATGGGGGGCAACATGAAGACACGGGGTCGGCTGTACTCACGGGTGATGAGGGTCGGCGCCGTTGGAGCGCTCGTCGCAATAACGGGGATTGTCCCGCTGGCGCAGCGCGCTGGAGCATCCAGTTATATGTACTCCGGTACTGGGTACGACGCGTCGTATCCGCAAGGATCCTCGAACCCTCCGAGCGGTATGTCCTTCGCCATCATCGGCCTCGGGCACGGCCGTCCGTTCACCACCAACCAGTACGCGGGTACACAGTGGGGCCTGGCTATAAAGGCGGGATTGACGCCGTCGGCGTACTTCAACACGGGTTACGCCCTGGCCTACGCGAAGTCCGACACCGCCACCTGCAAGACGAACTCAACGTCGTATCAACCCAAGTCGTCGGGGCACGCGCTGTCCGCGCTACAGGCGGCCTGGGCGATCGGCTGCAGCGAGGCCGACTGGGCCGTGAGCACTGAACCGGGCACCCTGGCGATGTGGTGGGCCGACATCGAGACCGGTAACAGTTGGTCGACCGACACCGCGCTCAACCAGGCCACGATCACTGGGATGATTACGGAGTTGACTGCCACAAATATCCCGGTCGGGATTTACTCCTCGCCTTCGATGTGGACGTCCATCACGGGGTCTGGCTTTGCCGTGCCGTCTAGCGTCGCCGGCGACTGGCAGGCGGGGCTGAAGTCTTGTTCCTCGACGTCGTCTGGTTTGACGCCGCCTGGTTTCACGTCCTCGATCACGGGCACCACGCCACTGTTGCTCGCCCAAAACGGAAAGGTCGTGGTTTCGGGTACCACCTACGACACCGACTTGGCCTGTTAGCGACTCGGTCGCTGGCCC
>JAKBCT010000098.1 GCA_021807655.1 Actinomycetes bacterium
GACGAAGTACTCGTCGGCGAGTTCGTCACGGCTGGTCAAAAAAGCGTCCGAACTTCAGATGGAGCGCAATGGTCATGGTCGAATCCACCATCGCCGCCTCGCTCACGATGGCGCGCAGCTCGTCGGGCTCGTACCAGTGCACCTCGGCCGCGGACTCCTCGGGTCCCGCGGGGGCGCGATCGCGCAGCGAGAGCCCGGTCGCTTCGTAGATGTGCATCAGTTGGTTCGTCCAGCCCGGCGAGACCATGAAGGTCCCCAGCGCCCGCCAGTGTTGCGCGTCACAGCCGATCTCTTCGGCGAGCTCGCGCTTGGCCGCCTCGAGCGGCGCCTCACCGGGAACATCGAGCGTTCCCGCGGGAATCTCCAGGTTGTAGCGGTCAAAGGTCGCCCGGTACTGACGGATGACCCCGATGCGACCACGCTCGTCGATCGCGAGGATGGCGACCGCCCCGGGGTGCGACACGACGTCACGGTGGTACGAGTGATTGTCGTGTTCCACGGTGCGCCGCTCAACGGTGAAGACCGACGACGTGAGCAGTGGGGCGACCGCGGTAATGCGGAACTCGTCGCTCACGAAGCGACGTCGACCGACGTCGGGTCGATGATGTGGGGTTCGCGACCCTCGGCCCTCGTTGCCGCGGCGGTGATGAGTCCGAGAAAGAGCGGGTGCGGTCGGTCTGGTCGCGACTTGAACTCCGGGTGCGCCTGGGTGCCGATGAAGAACGGGTGGTCACCGACCTCGACGAATTCGACCAACCGCCCGTCGGGCGACACGCCCGAACAGCGCATGCCCGACGCTTCGAACTGTTCGCGGTAGCGACCATTGAACTCGTATCGATGACGGTGGCGTTCGGACACGACACCGACGCCGTAGAGCTGCTGGACGATGGACCCCTCCTCGAGCATCGCCGGGCAGGCCCCGAGGCGCATCGTGCCACCCAGGTCCGTCACGTCGACTTGCTCGGCCATGAGGGCAATCACTGGCGCAGAGGTGGTCAAGGAAAACTCCGTCGAATGGGCGTCACGAAGCCCCATCACGTGACGCGCGTACTCGACGACCATGACCTGCATCCCCAAACAGATGCCGAGATACGGGATCTGCTGTTCGCGGGCAATGCGTGCCGTGGCGATCATTCCTTCGATGCCGCGCTCGCCGAAGCCCCCGGGAACGATGATGCCGTCGAGCTGCCGCAATCGGTCAGCGTCGATATCGGTCGGGACGCGCTCGGCCTCGAGCCACTCGATTCGAGTGGTCGCCCCGACCGCGAAGCCGGCGTGGCGAATGGACTCGCCCACCGAGAGGTACGCGTCGGGCATCGTGACGTACTTTCCGACGACACCGATACGCAAGGTCTTGGTGGTGTTGTGCACCCGATGGACGACCGTGTTCCACGGGTCGAGGTTGATCGGGTGCTGCTCGACGTCGATGCCGAGCGTTTCGCACACGATGGTGTCGAGGCCCTCGCGGTGCAGCGTGCCCGGAATGTCGTAGATACTCGCTTCGTCGACCGCCGAGATGACGGCCTGGATCGGCACGTCGCACAGCAGGGAAATCTTGCGCTTGAGGCCATCGGAGATTGGCTGGTCGCTACGACAGACGATCACGTCCGGCTGGATGCCGCGGCTTCGCAGTTCGGTGACCGAATGCTGAGTGGGCTTGGTCTTTTGCTCACCCGACGGCGCGAGGTACGGCACCAGGGTCAGGTGCACGTAGCAGACGTTCCCGCGGCCCGCGTCGCGACGATACTGGCGTATCGACTCGATGAACGGGACGATCTCGATGTCGCCCACCGTTCCACCGATCTCCACGATGACCACGTCCGCGCCCATCGCGCCGACGCGTCGAATGCGCTCCTTGATCTCGTCGGTGATGTGGGGAATCACCTGGACCGTCTTGCCGAGATAGTCCCCGCGACGCTCCTTGGCGATCACGTTGGAATACACCGAACCCGTCGTCGTGTTAGAAACGCGCGTCAGGGCTTCGTCGATGAACCGTTCGTAGTGTCCGAGGTCCAGGTCGGTCTCGCCCCCGTCGTCGGTGACGAACACCTCGCCGTGCTCGCCCGGATTCATCGTGCCCGGGTCAACGTTGAGGTAGGGATCCAACTTGCACATGGTGACCTTCAGGCCACGAGACTTGAGCAGCCGACCCAACGACGACGCCGTCAGGCCCTTACCGAGGGAACTAGAGACCCCGCCGGTGACGAAAACGAACTTTGTCATTTCCACACCGACTTGTCCACGGACTCCCAGTGTAGCGCCTGGAGGATCGCGGACCAGTGACTTACCCGCGTGGATCGAGCAGTCTGGTCGCCAGCGCCCTGGCCTCGGTGGTTCGGTGCTCGCCGGTAAGCATCCGGGCGATTTCGTTCACCCGGTCATCGCCGCGCACCTCGCGGACGGTCGTGACCGTTCGACCACCTACCACGTCCTTTTCAATAACGAAATGTTGGTCGGCCTTGGCAGCAACCGACGCGAGATGGGTCACGATCAGCACCTGGCGATCGCGTGCGAGTTCGGCCAGACACGTCCCGATCTGTTGAGCAACCTCGCCCCCGATGCCGGCATCGACCTCGTCGAAGACCGTAACGACACCATCACTGACCGTGACCAGGGCGATGGCCAAGAGCAGGCGGCTCAGTTCCCCGCCACTGGCCAGCGATTGAACCGGACCTTCGGGACGGCCGACGTTCGGTGTGAACCAGAGCTCGGCGAGCGAACCGTCGTCGCCGTCGACGCTGAAGCGAATCGATGACCCGGGCAACGCCACGCGTGACAGCTGGCCCTGCACGGCACGAGTCAACTGGCCAGCGGCGAAGTCGCGATCCTGGCGCGCTCGACGGGCCAGGATCGCCACCGCACGCTCTAACTCACGTATTTCCTCGTCAATGGCGGTAAGACGCTCACCGGCCGCCCGCAACTGCTCGCGGTCGAATCGAAGGCGTTCCCAGGTCGAGAGCGCCGAGGCCATGGTTCCGCCGTACTTGCGCGCGATGCCCTGGAGCAGGGTGACGCGTCGCTCGAGGGATCCGAAGGTCGCCTCATCAACGACGTCGCCGTCGACGTACGCTCGCAGTTCGCTCACCGACGTACGCGCACTCGTGAGGGCGGCGCGCAGCGCCTCGAGGACTTCCGCCACGCCGTCAGAACCGGGAACCATC
>JAKBCT010000099.1 GCA_021807655.1 Actinomycetes bacterium
GTGGTGGTCGTTGCTCGTCAGCAGGAACAGTGGGTACGTGACCATCAGCGCGAAGGTCGACACCTTGCCCCACCAGAGCACGTCGATGCGCGCCGCACCGAGCAGCGCGAGCACGATTGTGAGACCCGACACGAGCACCTCGCGCGCCAGCGTCGCGAGTGCGAACCACCACGGAACGCCGCCGGCGGCCGCGACGGCGATGAGTCCGGTCATCATCAAGACCCGGTCAGCGACGGGATCGAGCACCTTGCCGACCGTCGAGACCTGATTGAGCCGTCGCGCGACGAAGCCGTCGACCCAGTCGGTCGCACCGAGCGCACCGAGCAGCCACGCCGCCTCGGCGCGGTGACCCGTGTCGAAGAGCAGCCAGAGGAAGACCGGCAGCAGCGCCAGGCGCACCACCGTGATGAGGTTCGGCCAGGTCCGCCACCCAGCGCTGGCTTCGTCGCTCACGACGATGAATCAGGCGACGGTGATCGCGGGGTCGAGGTAGACGTCTTGGACTGCGTGGACCAGCGCCGCGCCCTCGTCGATGGGCCGCTGAAAGGCCTTGCGGCCCAAGATGAGACCCTGTCCGCCGGCGCGCTTGTTGATGACAGCTGTTCGCACCGCCGACGCCAAGTCGTTATCGCCCTTGGACTCACCGCCCGAGTTGATCAGACCGATTCGGCCCGCGTAGCAGTTCACAACCTGCCAGCGCGTCAGATCGATCGGGTTGTCGGTGGTCAGTTCGCTGTAGACCTTCGGATTGGTCTTGCCGAACTTCAAGGCGTTGTAGCCACCGTTGTTCTCCGGTTGCTTCTGCTTGATGATGTCGGCCTCGATCGTGACCCCGAGGTGGTTCGCCTGACCGGTGAGGTCAGCGCTCACGTGATAGTCCGCCTCGCTGGTCTTGAACGCGGGATTGCGAAGATACGTCCACAAGACCGTGAACATGCCGAGCTCGTGGGCCTCGGCGAAGGCCGCCGACACCTCGCGCAACTGGCGACCCGACTCGGGTGAGCCGAAGTAGATCGTCGCCCCGACGCCCACGGCACCGAGGTCCGCCGCCTGACGAACACTGGCGAACGGGATCTGGTCGTAGGTGTTGGGGTAGTTGAGCAGATCGTTGTGATTCAGCTTCACGATGAAGGGAATCCGGTGAACGTAGCGACGCGAGACCGACCCGAGCGTGCCCAACGTCGAGGCGATCGCGTTACAGTCGGCCGCGATCGCGAGATCACACAGGTGCGCGGGGTCGAAGTACGACGGGTTCGGCGCAAAGGAGGCCGCGGCGGAGTGTTCGATACCCTGGTCGACCGGCAGGATCGACACGTACCCGGTCCGACCAAGGCGACCATGGTTATAGAGGGAACCGAGATTGCGCAGCACCGTCGGCGAGCGGTCCGTCGATGCCATGACCTCGCCCATGAAGTTCGGTCCTGGAACAGTGAGCAATTCTTTGGGAAATGCGGTGGCGCGGTGGTCGAGCAGGGTCGATGCCTCGTCACCTAACAGTGCGGCGATGTCCATGAGTCCACCCTACAAGATTGGTCCGTCGGGCCCCGGTGCGGCCGCGACGGGTGACGTCGCGAATTCGAGTCAGCGTCCTCGGCCACCTATTGCGTCGCCAACCTCAACCAACTCGCCACGTTCGTCATCGCGAGCGTCGAGCGCTCGAAGCACGAATCTCCGTGACGAGGTGGCCTCAGTCGACTCGCTTTTTGGACACGGGAGTGGCTCGACGCTTGCGGTTCTTGCGCGGCGCGTCCATGCCCAGTTCCGCCAGGCGGGCCTGGGCGTCATAGGCGTCGGGCTCGGCCAGGACGACCCTCGCGAATAGTTCTCTCGCCGATCCCGCATCGCCCGCACGGTCGAAGATGTCCGCGAGCGCGTACCAGAGCCGGACGTGTCGATACGACGGATTTCGCAACTGTTTGGTCCCACCGGCGCGCACCAAGAGATCGATCGCCTCGTGGAATTTGCGTTGGTCGGCCAGCGCACCCGCCATCACGATCCGGCCCTCGGTCAACACGTCGGCGGTCGGCTCACTCGCCTCGAGTTCTTCGAAGGCTTTCTCCACCGCCCGGTACCGGCGATGGGCCCGGTCACAGTCCATGACGAGGGGCAGGTGTTCGGGATCCGAGGTCAGTGTGAAGTGTGCCCGCAGGTGGATCTTGGCCATGTTCCAGCGCTCACCGCGGTAGGCCGCGAGTCCGGTGAGCTCGCGAACCGCCGCGACCCCCGGGGTCGCGTCGGCCACCGTCCGACCCAGGCGCAGCGCCTCTTCGAAGCGCTTACGGTCGTAGGCTTCCGCGGCTTTGGTGAGGGTCATCACCATCTTCTCGCGCATGTACGCCGTGCCGATAAACGCCTTTCGGATGTCCGCCGCGACGTCGCCGGGCAGCGCGTACGAGGCGCGAACCTTGGCGGGTGCCTCGGTCTTCACGTAGGTCGGACGCTCGTCTTCAATCCACTCGTCCATCGGCCCCGGACGTTCACGCGGACCCTGCTCGTCGTCCAGGGCCCGACCCGTGCTCGAGATATTCACCGCGCCCTTGCGCGCGACGCCACCCCAGCCACGATCACGCGCGCGTTCACCGGCTCGTTGGCGCGCGGCGACCTCAGGGTCCACCACGCGCACCGGACGTCCGGCCCCGCGCGCACCCGAGCGCCGAGCGCCGTCGGGTCGCTCGTCGCCGCGTCGAGTCGGCCGCCCGGGGGCACCGTCACGCGCCGGCGGGCGCCCCTCGTGCCGGGGAACTGCGCCCGCCGCTCGCGGTGGGCGGCCCGTCGTCGTCGCACGGTCATCGCTTCGCCCGCCGCGTCGGGTCTCGTCACCACCGCGCGACCTCGCGCCCGCGCCGTAGCCCCGCGTCGCGCCCGTAGCACCGGGACGGCTCGGTCGCGTCGAGCGCGCGTCGCCCGCCCGCGTGGCCCGGCCGCTTTCTTCTGAACGGGCCGCGCCCGATCGCGGCCCACGACTCACGTCGCCTCGATATCGTGACTCGCGTCGGTCATCGCCCTCGGCTCGGCTCGAACCGGCGCGACCACGCGGTCCATCACCCGGGCGTTCGCGCGACGGGCTCCCAGAACGGTCGACGGCCCGGCCCGATCCACTCGACCCACCCCGATACCGCGACTCACGTCGGTCGTCGCCCTCGGCTCGGCTC
>JAKBCT010000100.1 GCA_021807655.1 Actinomycetes bacterium
CGGGGATGACGCCGGACCAGATCGGCAGCGTTCGGTCGGCCTCGTCGTCCTCGGTCGGCCCCTCGGATACCTTGGCTGAGGCTTCGTCGATCTCGACGCGCACCACCATGGTCCCGCGCACCTCGGCGTCGGTCGCGAGACGAACTTCGCCGGATCGTCCGGGTAGCACAGCGTCGACGAAGTAGTCGAGTACGCGTCGCTTCTCGGCGTGGTCGCTGATCACCGCGGCGCGACCGAAGACGACGACGGACCGGTACGCGATCGATGACTCGAACCCACTGCGCGCCAGCCGGATCCCGTCGTACAGGGTCGCGGTTACGCACGCCTCGCCGCGCGCGACCACGGACTTAAGGACCGCGTTGGATCGACTCCCGTGTAGATACAGCGCGTTGCCTTCGCGGGCGTGCAGGGTGGGCAGCGCCATCGCGGCCCCGTCCACCACGGCCGCCACGTGGCAGAAGCGCGCCTCGTCAAGGATCTCGTTGATCACGTTTCGGTCGTAGCGGGCCTTGGCCGGCAGGCGTCGTACTCGGGTGCGGGCGCCCGCCCCAGTGCGCGCGGTCACGCTCGTAGCTCGCCGCTGAGGAACGTCCGCGCGTACCCGGCCACTTCAACGTTTCGCTCGAAGAGTCGCGCGTAGAGCAGTCCGCCACGAGTTGAGGCCTGGCGCACCACGACCGTTGGGGATCCCGTCTTCTCGACCCACCACGGTGCGACGGCGCACATGGCGCTTCCCGTCACGGGGTCCTCGGCGATGCCGAGCCGCGGCGCGAAGACCCGAATCGACACGTCGGCGTCGGGTCCACCGGCGCACGCCGCGATGATCAGGGCCCCCGGCACGAGAAAGAGGCTCATCGGATCGACGGCGAGTCCGCAGAGCGCGTCGTAATCGTCCACCACCGCGAGGACACTCTGCGCTCCCGCCTGATACACCGCTGAGACGGCACCGAGGGTGCCGTTCAGCACGCCCACGTCGAGGGGTTCGAGGTACGACCTCGGCAAGTCAATACCGAGCATCCCGTCACCGCGCCGACGGGCCGAGAGCACACCGGACCTCGTCTGAAAGTAGAGCTCGCCCGCCGGTACCCCGAGTTCGCTCAACAAAATATGCAGCGTCGCCAGGGTCGCGTGACCGCACAGGTCGACCTCCACCGTCGGCGTGAACCACCGCAGCGACCATCCGTCGCCCGCGCGACGGATGAACGCCGTCTCTGACACGCCGAGTTCAAAGGCGATCTGCTGCAACTCGTCATCGGCTACCGGTCGCTCCAGCAACACGACGACTGCGGGGTTCCCGCGGGCGCCGTCGCCGATAAAGGCGTCCACCCACCAGAGCCGGTGACCGAACGTCACGTTCACGGAGTCCACGGCTATAGAGCCTGCCACACTGGCGACGACGTCGCGAGCCCCGTTGTCCAACCCGCTCACGGCGACGTCGTCCGTCGAGGGTCAACCACGCGACCTCGCGCGACAACGTTGGTCCACCACGGGAGCCGTTCGCCACCACGGGGTCGCGGGATCCGTCGAGCAGCCGACGACGTACACTGCAGTCGTGCGCGTCGCCACGTTCAACCTGCACGCGGGGGTTGACGGATGGGGGCGACCAACCAACGCCGTGGACCACGCGGCGTCGCTCGACGCCGACGTACTCGTGCTCCCCGAGATTTGGCGGGGCGACGATGGTACCGACCTGTTCGACGACTTGCGTTCTCGCCTCGCCATGGTGGGACTCTTCGTGCCACTGGCGCGGGCCGAACGAATTACCAGCGGACGCGGTGGTGCCCGATGGCAGCCCCGTTTCGCCCACGTGACCGGTGAACACGGCCTGTACTTCACCGAGCACCGCTCGCTGAGTGCGGTGCAGCGAAAGAGGCGCACGTCGGTGGTGAACGTCGAGTCGGGTACGTGGGGCATCGGCCTACTCACCCGCCTGCCACTCGTCCACGTACGCACCGAGCCGCTCCAGCGACTGCCCCGCGAGCGCGTTCGTCGGGCCGTCATCGTCGCCGACCTGTTGCTGGACGAGCGGGCATTCACCGTGCTCGCTCTGCACGGCGCCCACCTCAGTCACGGGTCGTTTCGACAGTATCGGCGCGTGCGCGAGATCGTGGAGGAACTTGGGTCACCGCGGCCCCTGATTCTCGCCGGTGACTTCAACTCGTGGCGCCCACCGCTGCGCATCTTCCTGCCCGGCTGGCACTCGCTGGTGCGAGCGCGAACGTGGCCCGCCAGCCACCCGCACTCACAGATCGACCACATTTTCGGACGTGGGCCGTGGCGCCAACTAGGCGGTGGCGCCAGTGACGGCGGCAGCGACCACCGCGCACTGTTCGCGGACGTGTCACTGGGCTAGCTAAACCAGTTCGACGCCTCGGCTCTCGGGAATCCGTCGGAGCAACAGGAGCGTCGGCAGCAGCGGCAAGAAGGTCACCAGCGCGGCGAGTCGCAGCGAACCCGCGCCGGACCGGTGCACGACGTCGCCCACCCACCCGAATAACGCCAGGCCGGCCGTGGCGCCCAGTACACCCGCGACGGCAATCCAGCCCGCCGCGGTCGCGCGCACCGCGTGCGGAAAGATCTCCGTGCTGAGCGCGCTCGCCGCCGGCGCGAGCAATCCGGCCGCCCCGACCCCCAAGAAGTAGCCCACGACGAAGCTCGTTCGGCCCCCGCCGTAGGCGTAGCTCGACGTGGCGGCGACCACGACAACACCCCAGGCCACCGTGCCGCGACGACCAATGGTGTGCGCCAGTCGGCGTCCGACGAGCAGCCCGCCCAGTCCCGACAGTGCGCTCAGCGCGACCACCGCCGCCACGAGATGAGGACTGAGACGAAGAACACCCTCGGCGTAGACGAAGGCGAAGCCGTTGGCTGGTCCAGTAATCATCCCGACCGCGAAGACGACTGCGGCGACGATGCCGAGGCGCCCGCGAAGTTGCCCGGGGACCCCACCGAGGCGTGCCAAGGGCGAGCGCACCGAGTGCGACACGGGTTCAGGAACGTGTCGCATCAGCCACGGGGCGCCGATCGTTGGCACGACGGTCACCGCAAAGAGCCACCGAAATGAGTCGGGACCACGGATGACCCCGTGCAGAATG
>JAKBCT010000001.1 GCA_021807655.1 Actinomycetes bacterium
TGGACTTCGCCGTCGACGTCGCCGCCGCAATCGTCGCTGGGGCGGCCTTCCTCGTCGCATGGCTCCTACCGGCGAGAGCGCCCCTGGATTAGCGCTCGCGCAACGGTCCCTCGGGGTCGGTCAGTTCATCGGCGTATCGTCGGAGACGTTCGAGGATCGCGCCGTCCGCGTGTGAGACGTCGGTCACGCCGCGCGCGAGCGCGGCTTTGATCCTGGTGTAGGTCTCAACGTCGATCCCGCACGTCCGACAGGTTTCGAGGTGCCGTTCAACCCTGAGTTTCGTAGCGCCGTCGACCTCACCGTCGAGGTAGCGCTGCAAACGCTTGGCGACCACGTGACACGTGTACGTGTCGAGCAACGCGTGTCCAAAGGAACGCTTCATGTCCTGGCGGCCTTTCGCGGTGCGAGACCGCGCTCGATCAGGTGCTGCTTGATGCGTCGACGGCCACGGTGCAGACGACTCATGACCGTCCCGATCGGCACGTCGAGCGCGGCCGCCGCGTCGGCGTAGGTGAGGCCGTCGAGGTCAACGAGCGCGACGACGCCGCGGAACGGCGCGGGCAACTCGTCGGCGGCGTGCCGGACGGCTTCGTCAAACTCCGAGCGTTCGGCGAGCACGGCGGGATCGCTTGGTGTTCGCTCGAGCAGCAGTTCGGGCTCGTCGAGGGAGTCGGCTACCGGGGTGCGACGCGCTCGGTTGATGTTGGCGTTACGCATGATGGTCAAGAGCCACGCGCGGGCGTGCTCGCCGTCGAAACCGCGGATCGAGCGAAAGGCGCGCAGCATCGTCTCTTGAACCAGGTCCTCGGCGTCGGACCTCGAGGAAGTCATCGTGCGCGCAACCCGTAAGAGGACCCCAATCTCGGGCGTGACGTAACGATTGAACATCTGTGCGTCCGACTCCGGGGCAACTGACTCTGCGTTCATCGCCGTCTCCTGCGGAGCGGCGTCACGTCCGCTTATTCCGTTGGTGTCACGAGCGACGTGATCGAACCGACGATCTCTTCGTCACTCGCTCCGGGTCCGAAGATCGCCGCGACACCCGCTGCCTTGAGCTCGGCGACGTCGTTATTGGGTACGATCCCGCCCACGACGACGGGTATCGACGAGTCACGCTGACGAAGTGCCTCCACCACGAGTGGTGCGAGGGTCATGTGCGCGCCCGAGAGCATGGAGAGACCCACGACGTCGACGTCCTCTTGGATCGCGGCGACCGCCACACTCTCGGGGGTCTGGAAGAGCCCGGTGTAGACAACTTCCATCCCGGCGTCGCGCAGGATTCGCGCCACCACCTTGATCCCCCGGTCGTGGCCGTCGAGGCCGACCTTGGCGACCAGTACCCGAACGGTCATAGAACCGGCACCTCCACGTAGCGGCCGAACACGCCGGCCAGCGAGGACATCATCTCACCGACCGTGACCTCGGCGCGGGCCGCGTCGATCAAGGCGGGCATGAGGTTCACCTCGGCCACGGCAGCGTCGGTCGCCAGTCGTTCGCGCGCCCGGCGCACGGCGTCGTCGTCACGTCGCTGTCGAACCGTGGCCAGTCGCGACATCTGCTTGCGTTCGTCCTCGTTGGTGATGCGCAGCAGCTCAAGGTCTTCGGCCTCGTTGCCGTCGAGGAAGTCGTTGACGCCGACGATGATTCGCTCACCACGGTTGAACGCTCGTTCGAGTTGGTAGGCGGACTCGGCGATGTGGCGTTGGAACCAGTTCTGTTCGATGCCGCGAATGCAACCCTCGAGCATCGAGCCGTCGCCCATGTCCATCAACTCCGCGAAGAGGGACTCGGCTTGGCGCTCCATCTCGTCGGTCAACGACTCCACGTACCACGAGCCCCCAAGCGGGTCGGCGACGTTGGCGACGTTGGTCTCGTGGGCGATGATCTGCTGGGTGCGCAGCGCGAGACGGGCCGCCTTCTCCGACGGCAGGGCTAGCGCCTCGTCCATCGAGTTGGTGTGGAGTGACTGGGTGCCGCCGAGCACTCCGGCCAGCGCCTCGATCGCGGTGCGCGCGAGGTTGTTCTCGGGTTGCTGCGCGGTGAGCGAAACCCCGGCGGTTTGGGTGTGGAAGCGCAACTGCCAACTGCGCTCGTCGGTCGCACCGTAGTGATTGCGCAACCAGGTGGCCCAGATCCGTCGCGCGGCGCGATACTTGGCGATCTCCTCGAAGAAGTCGATGTGGGCGTTGAAGAAGAAGGAAAGGCGCGGCGCGACCTGGTCGACGCCGAGTCCGGCCTCGCGGGCCAGTTCGAGGTACGCGAAGCCGTTAGCCAACGTGAAAGCGAGTTCCTCGGCGGCGGTCGAGCCGGCTTCGCGGATGTGGTAGCCCGACACCGAGACGGAGTTCCACTTGGGCATCTCGGCGGCGGTGAAGGCGATGGTGTCGCGCACGAGCCGCATCGACTGGCGCGGCGGGAAGACGAACTCCTTTTGCGCCTGGTACTCCTTGAGGATGTCGTTCTGCAGCGTGCCGCCGAGACGCGCGCGCGCGACGCCGACCTCCTCGGCCTGGGCGACGAAGAGGGCCAACATGATGGCCGCGGGCGAATTGATGGTCATCGAGGTGGTGATCGAAGACAGGTCGATGCCACGAAAGAGGTCGCGCACGTCGTCGATCGAGTCGATGGCGACCCCGCAGCGACCGACCTCGCCGAGGGACATCGGGTCATCCGAGTCGAGTCCGAGCAGCGTCGGCATGTCGAACGCCGTCGACAGGCCGGTGCCACCGGCGGCGATGATCTCGCGGAATCGTCGATTGGTGTCGACCGCGGTCCCGAACCCCGCGAACATGCGCATCGTCCAGAGGCGGGACCGGTACATCGACGCGTGGATGCCGCGGGTGTAGGGGTAGACGCCGGGGTACTCGCCGTCGGGGGTTCCGTACACGGGGTCGACCTCGATCCCCGACATCGTCGCGAAACTCGGTCGGCGCAACTTGGCGGCGTCGTAGTCTCGGCGCCACCGGTCGTAGGCACGCTCTGCTTCCACGAGGCCTCCTTTGGCTCTAGGTCGTACACCGATGTTAGGGCGCCGTCACGGCGCCGGTGATTAGCGAGGGTCGGCGATCTGCAGTGCTAGCAAGGGAGCCGAGGCCTTGTTGATGCACTCGCGGTACTCGGCCGCGGGCTGGCTGTGCGCGACGATCCCCCCGCCGGCGCTGACCGTGGCCGTGGTGCCGCGCAGGTACACGGTGCGAATGGTGATGGCGAAGTCGGCGTTCCCGCTGAGCGCGAAGTAGCCGACGGCGCCGCCGTAGATCCCACGGCGCACGGGCTCGAGTTCGTCGATGATCTCCATTGCGCGCACCTTGGGCGCGCCCGACAGCGTGCCGGCGGGAAAGAGGGCGTCAAAGGCGTCAAAGGCGTCGAGCCCGTCTCGGAGCTGACCGCTCACCTGCGAGACCAGGTGCATCAGGTGCGAGAAGCGTTCGACGTGGGCCAGCCGTTCGACGCGGACCGTACCGGGTTCCGCCACCCGTCCGACGTCATTTCGACCGAGGTCCACGAGCATCACGTGTTCGGCGAGCTCCTTCTCGTCGGCCATGATCTCGGCTTCCAGGGCGACGTCTTCGTCCTCGGTCGCACCGCGCGGTCGGGTGCCGGCGATGGGGCGGGTGCTCACGGTCCCGTCGTGCACCCGCACGAGCATCTCGGGCGAGGCCCCGACGATGTGGGCGTCGGCGGTGTCGAGCAGATACATGTACGGCGACGGGTTCAGCGCGCGAAGCACCCGATAGAGGGTCAGTGGGTCAACCGTGGTGTCGCGGGTGAACTGCTGGCTTACTACGACCTGAAAGACATCCCCGCTGACGATGTGCTCCTGGGCCCGACGCACGATCGCCTCGTAGGACGGCTGGTCGAAGTTCGAAAGCGCCGCGGCGATCTGGCGGATATCGACGTCGTCTTTGGCGTTGGGAGCGGTCGCCACGAGTCGCTCGACGTCGATGTCGCGTTCGGGGCCGGGACCGAGCAGTGTCGCCTCCAGCTCGTCGAGGTACCGGCGCGCGTCGCGGTAGGCCCGGACCGGATCGTCGCCTGGCTCGAGGACGACGTTGATCACCGCCGTCGTTGAGTACCGGAGGTGGTCGATGACGAGGACCGCCGACGGGAACGAGAAATCGACGTCGGGCCACTGGGGATCATCGCCGCGGGGCAGTCGCTCAAGACGTCGGACGTAGTCGTAGGTGATGAATCCGACCGCGCCACCGAAGAAGTCCGGTAGGTCGTTCGGGCGGTAGGTCTGGTAGCGCTGGAGTATGGCGCGCACGGTCTCGAGGGGTCCGCGCGGGTCAGGTTCGACCGCGAGTCCCGTAACGACCGTGCGCGCGCCGTCGACGTGGACACGCCACCGTCGGTCGAGTCCGATGAACGAGTAGCGGCCGGTGGTCTCGCCGACTGCGGCGCTCTCGAGCAAGAAGACGGCTCGTCCCGAACCGAAGCGTTGATACAGCGACACCGGTGTGTCGCGGTCGAGTTGCAACGTCACGGCCAGGGGGATGACGTTGAAACCGCGCTGGTGCAGTTCGAGGAAGGCGACTTCCCCCATCGTCGTCGTCACTGTGGGCGCCTCACGGCACCGTAGGATAGTCCCATGTCGTCGGGTCCTTCGATACTGGTCATCGACAACTACGACTCATTCGTCTACAACCTCTATCAGTACCTCGCCGAACTGGGTGCGTCGCTGCGCGTCGTACGCAACGACGAGGTCACCGACGACGACCTCGCCGACGAGTCCCTCGACGGCGTCCTTATCTCGCCCGGGCCGGGTCATCCTCGCGACGCCGGTCGCTGCACCGCGGTCATCGAGTCGTGCGCGGCGCTCGAGCGGCCCATGCTCGGCGTCTGTCTCGGTCATCAGGCCCTCGGTGACACCTTCGGCGCCTCGATCGTTGCGGCACCGACGATCGTGCACGGTCAGGCGAGCCTGGTCGAACACGAGGGGCGGGGGGTCTTTGCCGGGATGCCCGAACCGTTCGCGGCGGGACGGTACCACTCCCTCGTCGTCGACCCCGCGACGCTGCCGCGCGAGTTCGAGGTCACCGCGAGGGCTGACGGCGTCGTGATGGGGATTCGTCACCGCGAGCTGCCCCTCGAGGGCGTTCAGTTCCACCCGGAGTCGGTGCTCACCGAAGACGGCTACAGCCTCCTCGCCAATTGGCTCGAGGTCTGTGGATCGAGTGACGCGCGCGAGCGGGCGCAATCGCTCAACGCGCGCAGCAGCGACGTACGCCGGTCGTTGCCCGACCTGGCGAGACTCACGTAATCGGCCGACCAACCCCGAGTCGCGTTTCCACGGCATCGTCGCCGACACGCTCGACGCGGTAGGCGGCCGGTCCGGTGTCGGGATCGACCGGCTGGTCGGCGGCGACGCTCACGACCTCGGTGCCGTGGTACCAGAGTCCGACGTGGTCATCCGTGGCGAACGCCACTGGCGCGAGAGACCCGTTCGCCACCAGTTCGTGCAGGAGCGGTCGGCGTTGGGGCTCGGAATCGTAGTGGACGCCGTTGGCGTACGGGACGAGGGCGAGTCCGTCGTCGATCGGGCGTAACGTCTGGCCAAACGAGTCCGTCGGTCCTCCGACGTGCCAGCAGAGACTGCCCGCCGACACCCCGGCGAGAATGACGCCCGCTTCCCACGCGATCGCATGGCGTCGTCGACCCCGTGGAGGCGCCATAGGGCGAGCAGGTTGGCGACGGAACCCCCGCCGACCCATACGAGGTCGCTATCTAGGAGTCGCTCGTCGGGCGCCGCGGAGGGCTGGGGGAAAAGCCGTAGCTGGGTGACGTCGCACCCGACGGCGTTGAAGGACTCGTAAAGCATGGCGTAGTGGGCGTCCGAGTCGCCGCTGGCGGTCAAGACCAGGCAGACGCGAGGCCGCAGCGCTCCGGTCGCGGCGAGGGCGTCGAGCAACATCGCGCCGGGGCGCACCGATTGCTGGACTGGCCCGGGGATGAATCCACCGGACGTGGCGAGGATGCGTCGAATCGTCATGCTTCGGTTCTAATCGACGAACGAGGTGCCAGTGGTGGTTGCGTAGGATGCCTGGAGCGGGACCACTAGACCTCGAGGAGGATCATGACGGGCGTGGCGAGCATTGATGAGCGCATCGATCACCTACTGAGTGAGTTCCCACCGGCCACGACCGACGTCGTCACCTTCCTCGGTGCTCAGTTCGACCTCGGCCTCGCGTGGGCGCACTTCCCCGAGGGTGACGGCGGCGTTGGTGGTACCCCGGCCGACCAACTGCACGTCCTGCAGCGCCTGGCCCGCGCCGGGGCGCCGTCGGCCGCGATGCGCAACGTCATCGGCTACGGCATGGTCGCCCCGACCCTGGTCGTGCACGGCACCGACGAGCAGCGGCGGCGCTACCTGCGTCCACTGTTCACCGGTGAGGAGATCTGGTGCCAGTTGTTCTCCGAGCCCGGCGCCGGGAGCGACGTCGCGGCGTTGTCGACCCGCGCGGTTCGTGACGGCGACGAGTGGCGCCTCGATGGGCAAAAGGTCTGGACGACGCTCGCGCACATTTCCGCCTTTGGGTTGCTGATCGCGCGCACGGATCCTGACGTCGTCAAGCACCGCGGGATGACCGCCTTCCTCGTCGACATGCGCGCGCCCGGCGTCGACGTGCGGCCGCTCTACCAGATCACCGGTGAGGCGGAGTTCAACGAGTGCTTCTTTAACGACGCGCGCGTCGGCGACGATCAACGCTTGGGTGACGTGGGTGATGGCTGGCGAGTTGCGTTGACGACGCTGATGAACGAGCGGGTGTCGATCGGCGGCACGGTGCCGTCGCGCGGATCGGGTCTCATCGGTGAGGCGGTGTCGATCTGGCGCGAACGCTGGTCGACGCGTTCTGACGCTCACGCACTGGCCATGCGTAACGCGTTGTTGGCGTCGTGGGTGCGCAATGAAGTGGCGCGGCTCACCAACTGGCGCGCGAGCGACCTGCGTCGCGCGGGCACCCCCGGTCCCGAGGGCTCGGCGGCGAAACTCGTATTCGCCGAGGAGAATCAGCGCACGAGCACGCTCTGCGTTGACCTGCTCGGCGCCGACGGCATGCTCTACGGTTCGAACTTTCCGTTGGTGCGTCCTACGGAGTCGGCCTTTAACAGTGCCGACCCGCGAAAGGCGTTCCTGCGAATGCGCGCGAACTCGATCGAGGGTGGCACCAGCGAGGTCATGCGCAACATCATCGGTGAACGGGTGCTCGGGCTGCCGGGCGAACCCCGGGTCGACAAGGACGTGGCCTGGAAGGACGTCGCGCGCAGTTAGCCGCGCGCGCTGAGCTGTTCGGCGAAGAATTGATAGGTCCGCGCGGTGGCGTCGCGGGCCGCGGACTCGTTGAACACCCCCGGGCGGGCGTCACAGTTAAAGCCGTGCTCCGCGTCGGCGTAGCGCACGATCTCGGCGCCGTAGGGCGAGGAACTCGTGGCGGCGCGCAGCGCCTCGACCTGGTCGACCGGGATTCCCTTGTCGAGGTCGCCGTAGAAGCCCATCCACGAGCAGCGCAACGAACTCGCGAGTTCGAGCAAGGGCGGCAAGCCGAAGCGACCGGTCTCTACCCCTCCGCCGTAGAAGGTGGCGGCGGCGCCGGCTACCCCCAGCGTGGCGGCGTAGAACGTCACCGACCCGCCCATGCAGTAGCCGACGACACCGGTCGAGGCACTTTCGTAGCCCGCATCCACGAGGAATCGACTCGCCGCGAGGAGGTCGTCGGTCAATCCATCACGGGTCAGCGCTCCCACGGCGGCCATGGCGTCGGGAAACTGGTCGTAGGGGATCTCCGGGGAACCAATTCGGTGGAACAGTTCCGGCGCGACGGTGTAGAAACCTTCATCGGCGAATCGTTGGGCCACCGAGCGGATGTGGTCGTTGACCCCGAAGGCCTCTTGAATCACGATGAGCGCACGCGGCGCCGTTGGCTCGCCGGCGACGACGATCGGCGTGCCCGACGACAGTATGTGACGACTACTCATGAGAAGTCTGGTCCTTTCGTACGACTGCGCTTGAGTTCGTAGAATCCCGGCGTCGCGGCGACGGCGAGGACGCCGTCATAGAGTCGCCCGGCGGCTTCGCCCCGGGGCGCCGGTGTGACGACGGGGCCGAAGAACGCAACGTCACCGACGTGGATAACCGGCGTCCCGACGTCATCACCCACGGGGGCCATCCCGCGGGTGTGGCTCGCGCGCAGCAGGTCGTCGTACGTGGCGACCGAGCCCGCTTCAGCGAGGTCCGGCTCAAGGCCGACCTCGGCCAGTGATTCGGCGATCACCGCGGCGTCGAGG
This sequence comes from Actinomycetes bacterium, assembly GCA_021807655.1. The sequence continues at coordinate 8,287 of JAKBCT010000001.1, forward strand.
GTCCGACCGTCGACGTGGTGGCGACGACCCAGGGCGCTGTACAGAGGTTCGACGACGTCGTTGCCGTGAGAAGCCTCGGCGGCGACGAGAATCCTTACTGGGGCCCACGCGCGCGCGAGCAGTTCCCGGTACTCGTCACTCACATCGCGGTGCTCGTTGAGTACCGCGAGACTCATGACGTGGAATCGCACGTCGAGGTCGCGCACGGTCGCGGCCTCCAGCAGCCACCTCGAGGTCATCCACGCCCAGGGACACACGGGGTCGACCCAGAGGTCTACCGGCTGGGTCACGGGCGAGCACTCGCGAGGACGTACGCTTCCAGTAGCGACGAGACGACGTTGGTCACCCGTACGGCACACGGCAGGTCCAGCATCTCGTCGATACCGTGGGCGTTCGAGTCGGGTCCGAGCACGCCGGTGGCGACGAACTGGACACCCGGGTAGCGGCGGCCGAGGGAGGCGAGGAAGGGGATCGATCCGCCTTCGCCCGTGAATCCAGCGCCGCGCCCGAAGAAGTCGATCGACGCCCGCTCGATGGCGTCGGCCAACCACGGTTCGAGCTCTGGCGCTACCCAGCCCTGGGCCGTGTTGGTTTCGCGCAGTGCGATGTGCGCACCCTCTGGGGGGTCGCTCAGCAGCGCCCGTTCGATGGCGCCGTAGACCTCGAGCGGATCGACGGTTGGCGGGAGCCTCACGGAGAGCACCGCGCTCGTATACGGCCGCACGACGTTGCCGGCGATTGCGGGCTCCGGCGCGCCGCCGAGTCCGATGACCGACAGGGCCGGGTGCCACGTTTGTCGCACGAGTCGATCGGCCGCGGAGTCGCCCATGAGCCTGAGGCCATCCACCGTCGGCATCTCGGTGGCCAGCAGGTCATCGAACTCGTCGGCGAGGGACTGGGCTGCACGGGTGACTCGGTCGGGGATCGTCGCGTTGGCCTCGGGTAGGAGAATCTCGCCGGTGGCGGCGTCTTCGATGCGGTCGAGGAGCTGACGCAAGACTCGAAAGGACGACGGTACGACGCCGCTCGCGCTGCCACTGTGCTTGCCGCGCTCGAGCACGTCGATTCGAACCTCGGTGTTGACCAGTCCTCGTAAGGACGTGGTCACCCACAGACGGTCGTAACTGACGGCGCCCGAGTCGAGGCACACGAGCAGTCGGACGTCACCGAGGGTGTCCGTGAGGTCGTCGAGATAGGCCTCGAGATCCTCACTCCCGCTCTCCTCGCTGGCCTCGATCGCGATGACGATACGCGGGTGCCCGACGTTTTCGTTCTCGAGTGCGGCGACAGCGAGACCGGCACTGAAGGTGGAGTAGCCGTCGTCGGCCACGCCGCGTGCGTACACCCGGTCGCCTCGCCTCACCGGCACGAAGGGGTCAAGTCCCTCGGACCAGTCGCCGAGGGGTGGCTGCTTGTCGAGATGGCCGTAGAGCACCACGGTGCCGTCGACGGGCGCCGTTGCCTCCAGCACCGCCGTGATCAACGGGGTGCGACCTTCGAGGTGGTTGACGCGCACGGTCGCGTTGGGCAGGGTTGCGGAGAGCCAATCGGCGAGCAGCGTTGCGGCCCGGTCGAGTTCACCGTTAGAAGCCCACGCGGCATCGAACGACGGCGAGAGACAGGGGATGGTCGCGTAGTCGAGGAGGGTCGGCAGCGCTAAGCGCTCGAAGTCTTGAAGGGAGAGTGCGGGCACGCAGTCGAGGTTAGCGGCCGGTCACCGGGCCGTCGACCACGCGCCAGCAGTAGAAGGCGACCGCGGAACGGAATCCTTCGAAGGCCGCCCCCGCGTCTCGAAGCGCTCGCTCGTCGATCATCTCGGTGAGTCCGTGCAGTTGACTCCACCCGTTTCGCACGCCGAAGTCACCCGCCGGCCAGACGTCTCGTCTCGCCAAGGTGAACATGAGGTACATCTGAGCTGTCCAGGGTCCGATACCGCGCACGGCGGTGACTTCTCGAATGACGTCGTGGTCATCCATGTAGCCGTGCCGATCGAGTCGAATCCGCCCGTCGTGGACGTGATTCGCCAGTTCAATCATCGCCTCGGCCTTGACCCTGGAGAGTCCGGCCGATCGCAGTCGGGTCACGTCCATCGCTCGGAGCGTCGCCACGGACGGTTCACCGTCACAGACCTCGACCACCCGGCGATGGATCGTGGTTGCCGCGGCCGTCGCGAGCAGTTGGAAGCTGATCGAGCGCACCAAGCTGGCGAAACGTTCGCTCACCGGCGCGGGCCGCGGAGCCGGCGGCGGGCCCACACGGCGAACGAGTTCGCGAAACGCCGGATCTCGACGCGCGATCAACTGTGCGACTTCATTGCGGTTTGGCATTACGGCAAACCTAGGACGGAACGAAGACGTTGTCGGGAACGTTGGCGGTTCGCACCACTTCCTGAAGCAACCCGTGGATCGCTCGAACCGGAGCGGCGGGGAAACCGAATCGTCGGCTGACGAGGCTGACTCTGCGTCGGTCGATGCCTTCGACGTGAATGGCCACGAAGTTGCTGCGCAGGTGCTGCGAGAGCATCGTGGCGGGCAGAATCGATGGCCCGTAACCGTCAAAGGTCAGGGACGCGATCGTACGGAGCCCGTCGAGTTCGATGATCGGCTGCAGGGAGACGCCGTGACTCTCGGCGGCCTCGTCGATCTCTCGTCGCAACGGTGTCCCCTGAAGGGGGAGCAGCAGTTCCAGCGTCGCCAGCGTGGTGAAATCCACGCTCCGTTGACCGGCCAGCACGTGCTCGCGGGGCACGATCAGCACCAGGTCCTCGCTGAACAGGTCGACGTCGGAAAGTTCGGGCGCGAAGACCGGCCAGGCCAGCACGGCGAGGTCGAGTTGCCCATTCACCACTCGGGGCTCGAGGGCCGAGTTCGTCCCCTCGCTGATTCGAATGGCGATGTGGGCGAACGAACGGCGCTGGGCTTCGATGAGTAGCGGCACGATCCATCGTCCCGCCGTACCGATCATGCCGAGGTTGACCTCGCCGCGGATATCGGCGTTCAGTTCGGAGACGTCCGCGGCAATCGCGTTCAGTTCGATGAGGATGCGTCGCGCGCGGTGCAGGACCACGGAGCCGGACTCGGTAATGAAGCCGGTCGTCCGGTCGACCAGCTCGGAGCCGAGTTCTGCCTCGAGCCGAGCGATTCGATTCGAGATATTGGACTGAACCGTACCCAGCGCGTCCGCAGCGCTCGAAAAAGTGCCGTGATCAGCGATGCCGATGAGCGCCTCTAGTTGGCGAATTTCCATATATCTATTATAGAGATAGGAAGTATCCCTCATATCGTGTTGATGAATGACCCCCGACTTGGCATACTGGTCTCAGCCTGTTTACAACGAACCCCCCCTCGAAGTAAGCCAAGGTTTTGCAAAAGGACCAACCACCCCCCCGGTTGGTCCTTTTGCGTATTCCGGCGCAGTTTGATGGCGCGATACGCCTTCGATACGGGCACGTCGGCCCGAACGCGATGAAGTTCACCCCCGTGACGTGGATAAACGGTCTCGAGGCGGCGCCTCAGGCACTCTGGTCGACTAGTGGATGCGGCGATGGAGCGTCAGGTGACAAGGGTCCAGTGGGTTGGTCCGCATCTCAGAACTGCTCCGCGTTGCGTTGTTTACCCCGCCACCGAACACCGGCGAGATTGCAGGAACGCGTGTTCGAACGCTTTGATGTCGCAGGGATACTGGACCGCGAGGGCGCTACGCAACCCACGCGAACGGCGAGCGGGGACGGGTCCGTGGACCGAACGGGCCGCGTGCTCTGATCGGGTTGTTAGCGTGAGGAGATGGCGATTTGGCGCACTGTTCGACTTCGAATCGCGACGACGGCGGTGGCTCTTATCAATTGGATCTCACTGCGAACTGGTCGGGGCAGCGGGACCGTTATCGGCGGGACGGCGGGCCTCGCTCTAGCGCCCGAATTACTGGCATCGCTCGCCGAAAACCGACGCGTCATCCTGGTGACCGGGACAAATGGCAAGACCACGACGACCGCGCTGGTCGTCGCCGGATGGGGCGCGGAGGTCGCATCCAACGACACGGGCGCCAACATGCCCGCCGGACTCGTTGCCGCGTTGGTGCGAAGCCGGGCTCCGCGGGCCGTCCTCGAATGCGATGAGGCGTGGTTGGGCGCGAGCGTAGCGGCGACGCGTCCCGCGGTCATCGTGGTGCTCAACCTTTCGCGTGACCAACTCGACCGAGCGAGCGAGGTACGTCAGATCGCCGAGCGCTGGCGGGCGGTCTTTGCCATGGACGAGTCGGGCGACTCGCTCATCGTGGCGAACGCGCTCGATCCCTTGGTCGTCTACGCCGCGTCTGGGGCACCCAACGTTCGTTGGTGTGCGCCACCCACGACCTGGATCGCCGACACCATGTCCTGTCCGCGCTGCACCGCACCGCTCCATCGGACCGAGGATCGGTGGTGGTGCGAGTGCGGGCTGGCCCAACCGACCCCCACCTCGTATCTCGAGGGCGACAGCGCGGTGATCGGATCCGAGCGGGTAGAAGTCCCCCAGGTGCTGCCGGGTCTGTTTAACCGAGGTAATGCCCTGATGGCGATGACGGCACTGGCGGCGGTCGGTGTCGATCTCGGCCGTGCGGCGTCACGGATGGCCGCAGTGGGTGAGGTGGCCGGACGCTACGCGCTGAGACGGATCGACGGACAGGTCGTGCGCCTGCTGCTCGCGAAGAACCCCGCCGGCTTTGCGGCGATGCTCGAGGGTATGGAGGGCTCAGGCGACGTGTGGGTCGCCATCAACGCGAGACTGGCCGACGGTCACGACCCGTCGTGGCTCTACGACGTGCCGTTCGAGGCGCTGCGCGGTCGACGCGTGCGGTGTCTGGGCGATCGCCGACTCGATCTGGCGACACGACTCTGGTACGCCGGGGTCGAGTCGTACGTCGACGAGGAGCCAACACTCGACGGCCGGGTCGTAGACGTACTCGCGAACTACACCGCGTTCAGCGATCTACTCAGGGATTCCCAGCCGTGTTGAGGGTCGTTCAGGTGTACCCCGAGCTCTTAGGCACCTACGGTGACGGCGGCAACGGACTCGTGCTTAGCGAGCGGGCACGACGCCGCGGCGTCGACGTCGAGTTGGTCCGTGCCGGAATGGATGACCGGCTCCCGGTCGGCGACGTCTACTTGCTCGGCGGGGGAGAAGACGGACCTCAACGATTGGCGGTCGCGTTACTGCGAGAGGCGGAGTTCTCCAAGCACGTGGATGACGGCGCCATGGTGTTCGCGGTGTGCGCTGGTCTGCAGATGCTTGGAACGAGTTTTAGCGTGCAGGGAGACGACCAATACGTGGGCCTTGGACTCGTCGACGCCGTGACGACGCGCGCACCGGCTCGCGCCGTTGGCGACCTCGTGACCACGGTCGAGGGCATCACAATGGTGGGCTTTGAGAATCACGGTGGTGAAACCACGATCGGCGCGGGCGTCAAGCCCTTTGCGTCGGTCGTGCACGGTCGGGGCAACGACGGACGCGTCGACGGGTTCCGATCGGGGCGGATATGGGCGACCTACGCCCACGGCCCCGTCCTCGCGCTCAATCCGTGGCTCGCCGACGCCGTGTTGGTCGAAGCATTAGGTCTCGGAGAACTGGCGCCGCTCGATTCGGTCGCAGACCGTCTCTACGAAACGAGGTGCCAGGCGCTCATGAAGCGGTCGGCCGATTGATTCCTAGGTCGTGATCGCCACTGACCTCTTGACCTAGCTGCACGACGGCGTCTTCGATTCGCGCTCCAAAACGGCGGATCGACTCACCGTCGCCAGAGGTGACTGGGGCGCCGAAGGCGACGACCACGTGGTGGCGACGACGGTTGGGCGCGTTGACGAATCGAGGGGCCTTGGCGTACTTGGGTCCGCGAAGGAGGCCGGCTTCGTGAACGTAGGTCGGAATGACGGTCGCCTTGGCGCGCTCCGCGAGGTACGCGGCACCTCCCTTGAATTCCTGGATTGCTCCGTCGGGCGTTCGACCGCCCTCGGGATAGATGAGGAGGTTCCATCGGTCCTCGACCAGCTCGAGCGCCTGCTGGGCGCTGCGTCGATTCACGCGTTGGCGATCAATCGGGATCGCGTTGAACATCAGCACTGTTTTGAAGGCCTTTCGCCGGTCCATGAAGAAACTGTCCATGGCGGCCGCGACCACGGTGCGCCGACGGATTTTGGCGGGCAAGGCGCTGAGAATCAGTGGCGTATCGAGATTGCTGGTGTGGTTGGCGACGAAGATGAACGGGCCCGCTGCGGCGATATTTTCGACTCCGCGGGTTTCGAGCGTCGACATGTACCGCACGTACGGGCCGAGGAAGACTCGATGGATGAGTTCGCGCACGAAGCGGGTGCGATAGCGCCTGCCCCACGCCGTTGAATAGTCAAGTCCCAGTTCGGCCATGGACTATCGGCGGCGGGGTCGCTGCTTAGGGGTGTAACGCTTGGACGGGGCGGGCACGCCTCGACTCGGTCCGTCAGCCGTTGGCGTTCTCGATCCGCTGGCGCGGGCGGCCTTGCGTGCTTGGGCCATCTCTCGAGCGCGCTTTGATGAACCCGAGAATGATGCGTCGCCGTACTTCTGGAGGCGGAACGCGCGAACGACTAACCAGCCGCCGACGAGCAGGAAGGGAAGTCCGGCAACCCCGAGGGCCAGTCCCATGATCAGAGCGGCGGTCGCGACGCCAGCGCGCTTGCGGCGGTACGAGAAGAAGACGACCGCTGCACCGAGGACGATTATTTCAAGGAATTGGGGCAACCAATCCGATGGGTGGGTGAGGTGGGTGTACTGACAGATGTTGTGAACCAGGTGATAGTTCGCTGGGCACGTCTTTGCCGACGTGAGTTTCGCGGTGTTCGTAACCAGTGTGTTCTTGAAGAGGTGCGGGACGATGACCGCGGCGAGGGCGCCGGCGACGAATCCGCCAATGTAACCAACTTTCTGCTCAAGCGAATCGAGCCCCAGAATGACACTGCGCGGGACTGCGGAAGGACGCCGCGACCTGCGTGACGGAGGGGTTTCGGTTGAGTCGGTCACACGTGCAGGATACAACGCGGCGGATTCTGGAATTATCTGGACAGTTCGAAGCGGTAGCATTGAGCGTCCGGGCGCTTAGCTCAGTTGGTTAGAGCGCAGCCTTCACACGGCTGAGGTCACAGGTTCGAGTCCTGTAGCGCCCACTCCGGTGAAGAGCGAGTTCGACATCGAGGCGTGATGTCGCGGCCTTAGTCGCGAGGTTTGGCGTCGCCGTCACTTACGAATCGCCTTGGTACGGTGCGACCTGACTTGACGCCGACGTCGTCGTGCACCGTGGTAACCCAAATGGGCCGACCAAGTATCTCGGATCGTGTGATCAGAACGTGGCCGCAAGTATCGAGGCCCAACCGATGGCACTTGCTCGGTTCAAGGTTTCATTCTCGCTATCTCTTCGAGACGGAGTCGACCGGCAATTACCTCGACGTCCAGTTGCGAGCTGGCGACGTCGTAGACGAGCTCGAATGCTTCGTCGTCGGTGAGTTGCGGGGCTGTCGCGTTGAGATCGCAGAATACGACCGTGCTCAGCCACGCGAGTCGCTTGTTGCCATCCACGAGGGCGTGGTTCTTGGTCATCGACTGCAGGAGCGCAGCGGCCTTGAGGCTGATCGTTGCGTAGGCGTCCTCACCAAAGGCACTGGACCTGGGCCGGTTGACCGCCGAGTCCAACAGTCCAACATCACGAACCGGACCGATTCCAAGAATCCGAACCATCATGATGATGTCCTCGAGTTCGAGGTATTCGATTTCGCTCATGCAGAGCCGAGTCGCTCCAGGACGTCGTTCCAGCGGGTCGCCATGCGATGAGTCGAGTCATCGACCCGTGCCACATGGCCAGAACGCTCGAGTCGATCGAGCACCGCGCGCCGGATGACTTCTTGGCGTGAGACGCCTTCGAATTCGGAGAGGGAGGTGAGCGCCTCCTCGAGAGTGGCGTCGGTTCGAAGGGTGAATGCCATTCGATTATGATACCACTCTGGTATCAATTGTCAACTCTCGGCACTTGGTGTCCAGAGGTCTCCAATGTGCAGTTCACGACCAGACGGCAATTAACCTCGCCGAACACACCGACGTGGTCGAACCAAGAGCCACGGCAGTGAAACCTGCTCGACGACATCCGTCAAGACCCGTGTGGCCGGGTTTTTATTGTGCCTCAAGGTTCACTACGAGACGGTCGCGTTCGAAGAACGGATGCGCTAACACGCGACGCGTGTTTCGCGGGGGGCACCTCAGCGTCGAGGAGTTGATGCGGCGTTAGATGAATCGTCCTATGAATCGAGGCACGTGTCGGCGTTCTACGCGGAGGCCGTCGTCACCATGCGCCGAACCTGTAGGTCGGCGACGCTCGACGAGCCAATGGCCGAATGCACCCGCGCGCGTCGAAGAAACTGGGAGGCACACTCATCGTAGGAATCAAGGACCTGGATTGGCTATGCAGCGGTGGCGTTGGGCGTTGGTTTGACGGTGTCACACCGGAGTCGGTGTTACCTCGTCGAGTCCTCGGCCAAGGTGTTCGATGACGTCTGCGGCGTAGTAGGTCGAGCGGCCGTTCAGCAACGTGCGGATCTCGTTCAGGCAGTCGCCGCTCGTCACGATGGGCGGTTCGACTTCACCGGTCGCGCGGGTCTGGGCGAGCCCGCAGGTCGCCATGAGCCCATTGCAGAGGCACGTCGAATCGACGGTTGACTCGACGTCGCCGCCCTTTCGCACGTAGGCCTTGACCGGTTCGGCGGCGCAACGGTAGCCAATGGACCCGTCGTCAGCCAGAAACGCTTCGCGAAGATAGCCCAGATCGCAACGGCGCGTCCGGTTTTCGTACACGTCCCGCTCTGAGATTGTTCCCTCAAGAGCAACGACCTTGAAGGGATAGCCCGTCGAAGAGGCGCGAATTGACGTGCGCACGTCGACCGTTCCGGCTTGGACGCTGGTGATGACTTGGGCGCGCAGGGAAGCGTCCATGCCCGACTCTTCGCAGTAGGCGAACAGCGTGCCGACTTGGACCCCAGTGGCGCCAAGCTCGCGAGCGGCTCGGACGTGGTCCGGGGTCGTGATGCCTCCACCGATCCAGAAAGGTCGTTTGAGAGCACCGAGTGCGGCGAAATCGACCTCGTCGCGCGGCCCGTAGATCGGTGATTCATCAGCGTCCAAGGTCAACGGCCCCCGCGGTGGCGCGTTGTGGCCCCCGGCGACGGGCCGCTCGACCACGAAACCGTCGACGGGGCCCTCACTGCGCTTGATGAGCGCGTTTGCCAAAACGTTGGACGAAATGATCCCGATGAACTTTGGACGTTCCAATTCGCCGACGCCGCTGAGGTAGGGCGATGGGTCGAAGTGGAGTGTCGGTGAATCCTCGGTGGAGGCATTGGCCAACGCCAATTTGGTGTCGACGCTGAGACCGTGACGGAGTCGTTCGAGAACACCGGGGATGTGGGTGGGCACGCCGGCCCCCATCAACACGTAATCGACACCCGCGATCATTGCCCCGCAGAGCAACGCGACCGTCGGGATCTGGACTTTTGTCAGGAGATTGATGCCCACGACGCCGCCGTGGCCGGCTTTGGCCATGGCGACTTCGGCGAAGGCGGCCAAGACCAGCAGGTCGGTGGAACGCCGCTTTGAGCGGTGCGTCAACATGAGCAGGTTCTGGTAGGGACCATTGGCGCGCCGACGAACGGCCGTGAACTGACGCACAACGTCGTCGACGATCGAACGAACGGGAAATCGGTCCAGTACCGAGCGCAGGGTGTCGTCAAGACCGAATTTCTGGAGTCGACGGACAAAGACGGCGTCAATCGCCGTTCCCGAGACCACGCCGAGCTGGCCAGCCATTGAGACGCTGCGGGCGAGTCGCCAGTCCGATACGGCGATTCCCATCCCGCCTTGGATCAACCAGGGCAAGCGTCTTGTCAATGGGAGGGCGGTCGTGTTCATATGACCCGTCCTTGCCGCGAGACGATCGTCTCAATCTGGCCTCGACCCATTCTATGGTCCCAGGCGACGATTGAAGTTATTTCAGCGTGCGTGTGGTGTCGGCCCTTTCGAGTCGTTCCAACCGAATCGTCGGGAGGTGACTCTTCGTACCTGATTGAAAGCGGTAAGCCGCGACGCATCGCTCGCTACCATGGGGTCTGAGGCCGCTGAACGTACTGGAACTGGTGCAGCGGGTTTGTGCGAGGACGACACGTCTCCGGCCCCGTGGGAGGAGGCGTGATGCGTAGCGCAGTCATCGTCCGAGGTGCGCTGGGATTCGTACTGCTGGTAGCGGCGAACGTCGCCGGTGGCTGGGCGAGTGCGGCCACCGTTCAACCGCATATCGTGGTGACCCCGTCAGCGGGACTGCGCAACGGCGAGACGGTGAGGGTCAGAGGGGCCGGATTCAAGCCCCACGATTCCGTCTTCATCGTCGAATGCTTGGCGACCGCTAAAGGCGAGGCTCAGTGCGACGTCTCGACGGTCGTGGCGGTCACGATCAACGCCAAAGGGTTGCTGCCGCTCACCAGGTTCAAGGTGAAGACCGGCAAGATCGGTGCCGGCCGGTGCGGCACGACGCCAAGAAACGTTCGGGCCTGCGCGGTCAGCGTGGGCAATATGAGGGGCAAGGACTCAACGTCGGCGCGGATCACGTTCGTCAAACCAGCGGTTCACTAGTGCGCTCGACTTTTGGCACTGGTATCGAACCTTTGAGGCGTCGCGGGCGTTCGCGAGGACGATTCCAAACGGGGCGTTCGCGATGATGTGGCGGGGTGACGATTCGCTCGTGGCGAGCGATGGATTGGCCGCCGTCACCTTGCGTCGGCCACTTTCGTCGGCATTGTCGCACCTGAGTTTCGTTGCGTTGATGTCCGTGCTCTTCTTGACCTTCCTGGATAACACGGTGGTCAGTCCGGTGCTGACCAATGTCCAGGCCGAACTTCACGCGGGGGTTCCCCAGCTGCAATGGGTCGTCGGCGCTTACGCGCTGGCCTTCGCGAGTTTGATGTTGGTCAGTGGAACACTCGGCGACCTCCTGGGACGCAAGCCCGTCATGCTGGTCGGGGTCGCGGTCTTCATCGCGGGTTCGATTGTCAGTGCGCTCGCGAAGGATCCGACCATTTTGATCGTCGGTCGGATCGTGATGGGCGTTGGTGCGGCCGGGTCCGAGCCAGGAACGCTCTCGATGATTCGTCACATTTACCCGGAACGCCAGCGTCGCGCGCGCGCTCTGGGCGCGTGGGCCGCCGTCTCCGGGCTCGCCCTCGCCGCGGGCCCCGTGATCGGGGGGATTCTCGTTGGGCTCTGGTCGTGGCGCGCGATCTTCTGGTTCAACGTTCTCTTCGGCGGTGCGGCGCTGATCATCGCGCTGGTGGCGCTGCCCAACAACCCACCAGAAGTTCACGCGCGCCTGGACGTAGTCGGTTCGATACTCAGCATCGTGGCCCTCGCGACGGCTACGTTCGCCACGATCCGGGCGGAGTCGATCGGTTATGGGGCGTCGCCAATCGTGGCGATGTACGTGATCAGCTTCGTGTCGTTCATCGCCTTTATCGTGGTGGAGTCCCGGGTAAGAAGCCCGATGCTGAATCTGCGCTACTTCGCGCGGCGCACGTTCCTCGGTGCCAATTTCGTAGCGTTCACGACGTACTTCGCCATCTTCTCAATATTCTTCTTCGTCGCTCTGTACCTCGAAGTTGTCGTCGGGGTCGGCGCGTACCGTCTAGCGCTTGATTTCTTGCCGCTGCTCGCGGGGATGGTGCTGTCATCGCTCTTCAGCGGTCGATGGGTCGCGAGGACGGGTTCTCGCACGCCGATGATGGTGGGGAGCATCCTCGCCGCTGCGGGCGTGTTCCTGACCAATCTCGTCATCGACACCCACGTGGGACTGGGAACGCTGGGCTGGACGATGGGTCTCGCCGGCATCGGGTTCGGCATCGTTGTTGTCCCAGTGACCTCCGACGCCCTCCAGGCGCTGCCCGCCGCGCATTCGGGAATGGCGGCGTCGACGGTTAATACCGCTCGTGAACTCGGCGCGGTCGCGGGAGTGGCCATTCTCGGATCGATCGTGAACGGGCAGTTGACCGTTCATCTGACCCAACGTCTCATCAAGCTTGGGGTGCCGGCGTCGTATCGGTCGGAGATCATCGCCGCGCTGACGACCGGGACGATTGGCGCCAAGGCCAAGCAGTACCAGGGTGGCGGCGCCGCGATCCAGGCGATTATCGACAAGGTGGTGAACGCCGCCTACGGTGCGTTCACCAATGGTCTGCACATTGCGTTACTCGTCGCGAGCGCGTTGATGGTGCTGTCGGCGTGCATCGCACTCGTGGGGGGAACCGGGGTCAACGCGATCCAGACCGACGGGGACGAAGACCGCCCCGATTAGTCCGGTAAACTTCAACGACCAATGCGCCTGAGCCATCGAATCCCGACGACGCCGTGGCGGGCCGCGTCGACGTGGGCCGTGCGCCCCCGGATGATCGCGCCCTTGTTCACCGGTCTCGCGCTGTTCGGTGTGGGCGAGGGTCTGCTGGTGCTCTCGCGCCTGGGTGCGACGCCGTGGACGGTGTTCGCCCAGGGCGTCGCGAAGCACGCCGGGATCTCGCTCGGGTGGGCGACGGCGCTGATCAGTGTCGTCGTGCTCGCCGCGTGGTGGCCACTTCGCGAACGGCCGGGTTTTGGCACGGTCGCCAACCTGGTGGTCATCGCGCTGGTCTTGGACCTGACCGCGACGATGATCCCGTCGCCGTCGACCATGGTCGCTCGATCGGTCTTTGTCGTTGGAGCGGTGCTCGCCATCGGCATGGGCAGCGCGCTCTACCTGACGACGGGGTTGGGCCCCGGCCCGAGGGACGGGTTGATGACGAGTCTGCATCGACGCCTCGGGATAAGCGTGGTGTACATCCGTGTCACGCTGGAGCTCTCGGTGCTGGCGATTGGTTGGTTCATGGGTGGCACCGTCGGCGTGGGCACGGCCATCTTCGCGGGAGCAATCGGATTCGCAATCGGGGCCTGTCTACAGGCACTGGAGTGGATCCTCGCGAGGGCGACCTCGTGATCGGCGGCGCCCAACTCGCCACGTTCCTCGTCGCGTCGTTCGCCATCATCATCGTTCCCGGCCCGAGCGTTCTGTTCACCCTCGCCCGGGGCGTCGCGTGGGGGCGCACCGTGGCGGTGCTGACGGTCGTGGGTAACTCCATCGGGACCCTGTTGTTGTCGATCGTCGTCGCCCTGGGCCTTGGTCCGCTGCTGGCGCAGTCGCGAACGTTCTCCATCGTGTTGCAACTGGCCGGCGGGTGCTACCTCGGCTGGCTCGGAGTCGACGCACTTCGCCACCGCCACGAGCACGCGCGAGCGATGACCACGCGCGAAGCGCTTCGGCCGGCGCCGCGACAGATCATCCGCCAGGGTTTTACCGTCGGGGTCCTCAATCCGAAGTCGCTGATCTTCTTCGCCGCTGTGTTCCCACACTTCGTCGAACCCACGAAGGGAAACGTCACCGTTCAACTGCTGGTGTTCGGTGTCATCTTCTCCGTGATGGCCTTCGCGAGTGATTCGACCTGGGGCATCGTCGCCGGCACGGCGCGCCAGTGGCTCGCCGGTTCGCCATCTCGGCTCGTCACCCTTCGGGCCATCGGAGGTTGCGTGATGATCGTGCTTGGCGCACTGATCCTCGTCAGCGCCGTCCGAGGGTAGGGAATCGTCGCGCCGGTTCTTACACTCGTCTCGATGGAGCGATCATGACTATGCACGCCGGGCGCGCGGGGATGCGGTCCATGCAGCGCGATCGGTCGCTCCTCGAGCACCGAATCACGGGTGGCACGCTGCGTCGGGTTCTGAATTTTGCGAAACCGTATCGCCGGGTCCTGTCGATCTTTCTCACCGTGGTGGTGCTCGAGGCCGTGGTCAGTTCCGTGTCGCCGCTCGTGCTCCGGGCCATCTTTGACGTCGGGATCGCCCAGAAGCGCGAGGGCGTCATCATCGAACTCGCCGGCCTCGCGGCCGTACTCGCGATTGTGGACGCGGTCCTCTCGCTCGCCGATCGACGAATATCGGCGTGGGTCGGCGAAGGATTGATCTACGACCTGCGGGCTCGGGTCTACGGCCACATTCAGCGCATGCCCATCGCGTTCTTTTCGCGCACGCAGACCGGGGCGCTCATCAGTCGATTGAACAACGACGTCATCGGTGCCCAGCAGGCCTTTACCGACCTCTTTTCCAACGTCGTTGGCAACGTCGTGCTCGTTACCCTGATTCTGATCACGATGTTCTTTCTCAGCTGGCCGATCACCCTGGTCGCACTGGTGTTGCTGCCGGTGTTCCTGATCCCGGCGCGACTCGTCGGGCGGCGGTTGGGAACCCTCTTTCACCGCGGGATGGAGCTCAACGCCGAAATGAACATGGTGATGTCGGAACGTTTCAACGTCGCCGGGGCGATGGTCGTCAAGCTGTTCGGGCGCCCCGATGACGAACTCACGACCTTCCAGCATCGAGCGGGCGAGGTCCGCGACATGGGCGTTCGCCAGGCGACCTATCAGCGATTCTTCTTCGTCGCGCTGGGTTTGACCGCGTCGCTCGCCACCGCCTTCGCGTACGGGTTTGGCGGGGTGGCCGTCCTGCACGGGACACTCGCGATCGGCACGGTGGTGGCGCTCACGATGTACGTGACGCGCCTCTACGGCCCGCTGACCCAGCTGTCAAACCTCAACATCGACTACGTGTCGGCCATGGTGAGCTTCGAGCGGCTGTTCGAAGTCCTCGACCTCGAACCGATGATCGCCGAGTCCCCCGACGCCGTCGCGATTCCCGATGGTCCCGTGACCCTTCGCTTTGACCACGTGTCGTTCGCGTATCCCGGCGCTGACGAAGTATCGCTCGCGTCACTCGAGGCGGTCGCCACGCTGGACACCACCGCGCGCACCCCGGTCCTGCACGACGTGAGTTTTGAGGTGGCGCCGGGAACCATGACGGCCCTCGTTGGACCGAGTGGTGCCGGCAAGACGACCATCTCGTTGTTGGTGTCGCGACTCTACGACGTCGATCAGGGCCGCGTCACCCTCAACGGGCTCGACCTTCGCGACGTCACGGTGGCGTCGCTCAACGCGACCGTCGGCGTCGTGACCCAAGACCCGCATCTCTTCCACGACACCCTGGGGGCCAACCTGCTGTTCGCTCGGCCCGAGGCGACCGAGCGTGAGATTGAGGCGGCCCTGAAATCAGCCCATATCTGGAACCTCGTCGCCTCGTTGCCCGAGGGGCTCGACACGGTGGTGGGCGAACGGGGCTATCGGCTGTCGGGTGGCGAGAAGCAACGCGTCGCGCTGGCCCGGCTCTTGCTCAAGTCGCCCCGTGTTGTGGTGCTCGACGAGGCGACGGCGCACCTGGACTCAGAGAGCGAGGCCGCGGTGCAGCGCGCGCTGGACTCGACGATGGCCTCGCGCACGTCGCTCGTGATCGCGCACCGGCTCTCGACGGTACGTAACGCCGACCAGATCTTGGTTGTCGACGCGGGCACGGTCGTCGAACGTGGGACGCATCGGGAACTACTCAAGCACGGACGCCTCTACCGGGTCCTGTACGAGACCCAGTTCGCGGACCAGGCGGACTAACCCATCGAGTGGGCGCCGCCGTCGACGTGAATGATCGACGCGGTGGTGAGCCGCATCAGTGGCGAGAGCAGCGCGAGGGTCGTATCGGCCACCGCGCTGGAGTCGTGGACGTCCCAGCCGAGCGGAGCGCGCTCGCCCCAGGTGTCCTCGAAGTGAGCGAAGCCGGGGATCGACTTCGCCGCGACGGTGCGGATCGGACCCGCGGCGACCATGTTGACGCGAATGCGGTCCCCACCGACCTCGCGAGCGAGGTAGCGGCCCAGGGATTCGAGTCCCGCCTTCATGACCCCCATCCAGTCATAGAGCGGATAGGCGCGAGACGCGTCAAAGTCGAGCGACACCACGGACGCCCCGCCGTGGGCCGTGCTCGCCTGCAGCAGCGGTCGAAAGGCCCCGACCAGGGTGGCGAGCGAGTAGGTCGAAATGTGCATGGCGGTGGCGACGTCCTCGAAGGGGGCGGCGAACATGCCCACACCCAGACACGACGGTGGGGCGTAACCAATGGCGTGCACCAGACCATCGAGTCGGCCAAAGCGCTCACCGACGCTCTGGACCGCGGCGGCGACTTGATCGGGTTCGGTCACGTCGAGCTCGACGACCTCACCGACGTCGCCCAGTTTGCGAACGGTGCGCTTGGTCAGCGACAGTCCACGGCCCGCGCCGGTGATAATGACCGAGGCCCCCTCGGCCAACGCGCGTTCGGCGATTCGAAAGGCGAGGGAATCATCGGTCAGCACACCGGTGATCAGGATTCGATGATTCGTAAGCAAGCCCATCTTGTTAGCGTAGTTCCAGCACTTCGAAGGACGGTGATGATGAACGCGACGATCGGGATAATCGGTGGCACGGGACCGGCGGGACGCGGGGTCGCGGTCCGCCTGGCCAAGTGCGGCTACGCGGTCTCAGTCGGATCGCGCGACGCCGCGCGCGCCGAGGCGGTCGTGGGCGCCATGGTGATGCCGGCCGAGGGTTCGATACGCGGGGTCGCCAACGACGAGGCGGCGAACGCGGACGTCGTAATCGTGGCCACACCCTGGGACTCGGCGGTCGCGACCGTCAAGGCACTGCGCGAGCCATTGGCCGGCAAGGTCGTCATCTCCATGGTGAACGCGCTGGTGCGCGAGGGCCGAGAGCTCGTGCCGCTCTACCCGTCGCGCGGTTCGATGGCCGCCCAACTCGCCTCCACCTTGCCGTCGAGCCGGATCGTCGGGGCCTTTCATCATCTGCCCGCCGCGCAGATGGAGGACCTCGAGAGCGGACTCGACGCCGACGTGGTGGTCTTCGGTGACGACGCTGGCGCGCGCGAGATCGTGGCGGACCTGGTCACCGCGATGCCGGGTTTGCGCGGCGTGGTCGCGGGGACCATGTCCCTGGCCGGCGCGGTCGAGGCATTCACCGCGGTGTGCGTCTCGATCAACATCCGCCACAAGGCCCACTCGTACGTCAAGCTCGAAGGGCTCGGCCACTGATGCAGTTGTACGACACGGCGCGCCGGGGGGTGTTCCCGCTCGAAACCGGGCCCACGGTGACGATGTACAGCTGTGGGATCACGCCCTACGACGCCGCTCACCTCGGACACGCCTACGTCTACTTGACCTTTGACGTCCTGCAGCGTCGCATGCGTGACGCGGGATACGACACGCGATGCGTGCGCAACGTCACCGACGTCGATGACGACATCCTGCGAAAGTCACGCGAGCTCGGCGTGCACTACCTGGACCTGGCGGCCGAGGAGATGGCCATCTTCGAACGCGACATGCAGCTGTTGAATCTGCTGCCGTGCTTCACCGAGCCGCGCGCGACCGGCGCGATTCCCGAGATCTTGACGTTGATCGGCGAGACCTTCGACCAGGGGCTGGCCTACGCCGTCGACGGCTGGGTGTTCTTCGAGGTCGCGAAGTTCCCCCGCTTCGGACAGGTCAGCCACGAAACGCGCGAGTCGATGTTGGAGTTGGCCGCGCTGCACGGCGGACGGCCCGACGACCCGCGCAAGCGCGACCCCCTCGACTTCGTCCTGTGGCAACCGTCACTCGGCGACGAGCCCTCGTGGGAGTCACGCTGGGGGGCGGGCCGACCCGGCTGGCACATCGAATGCTCCGCGCTGTCCCTGCGCGACCTCGGTGAGACCGTCGACGTCCACGGTGGCGGCAGAGACCTCGCCTTTCCTCACCACGAATGCGAAGCCGCCCAGTCCGAGTCGGTGACGGGCGCGCCCTTCGTGAAGCACTGGCTCCACGTCGGCCTGGTCGGACTGCACGGCACGAAGATGTCCAAGTCACTGGGCAATCTCGTCTTCGTGTCCGATCTCGTGCGCCGGGCCGACCCGAGTTCGGTTCGCCTGGCCCTGCTCGACCAGCACTACCGCACCGACTGGGAGTGGCGCGACGAGCTGCTCCTTCGGGCCCAGTCGCGCCTCGCGACCTGGGAGTCGACGTTGACGGCCGGTCGACCCAGCGCGCTTATCGACGACGTGCGAAGCGCGCTCGATGACGACCTCAACACGCCGGCGGCCCTCGGTCTGATCGACGACGCGGCGCACGCCGGATACAACGTCGCCCCGGCCGCCACTTTGCTCGGCGTTACGCTGTAGTCAAAGAAAGGGAGTCATGTCGGAACTTTCGGTGCAACTACCGGATGGAACAACGCGCACCCTCGCGCAGGGCACCACCGGCGCCGGCCTCGCCGCTGAGATTGGGCGGCGACTCGCGAAGGACGCCCTCGTGGCGCAGGTCAACGAGCAGTTGACCGACCTCTCGACGCCCCTGGTCGATGGGGCGCACGTGGCCATCGTCACGCCGGCGAGCGATCTGGGGCGAGAGATCCTTCGTCACTCGACCGCCCACGTGCTCGCCCAGGCGGTCACTCGCCTGTGGCCCGGTGCGCACTACGCGATCGGACCGGCGATCGAGAACGGTTTCTACTACGACTTCGAACTGCCCGGTGACGTTCACTTCACCGACGACGACCTGGCCGTGATCGAGGCGACGATGCGCGCGATCATCGCCGAAGACCAACCGTTCACGCGCTCGGAGTACTCGATCGACGAGGGGCTCGAGCTCTTCAAGGATCAGCCCTTCAAGGTCGAGATCATCCGGGGCGTAGCGTCGGGTACCGCCGCCGACGAGGACCTGGACGAGGTGTCGAGCGCGTCGGTGGTGTCGACCTACGCCAACGCCGGCGGTTTCGTCGACCTCTGCCGTGGCCCCCACGTACCCTCCACGGGACGGCTCGGTCACTTCAAGCTCATGCGGGTGGCCGGGGCCTACTGGCGAGGCGACGAGAACCGCCCGCAGTTGCAGCGGATCTACGGGACCGCCTGGGAGTCCGACGCCGCGCTGGCGGCGCACCTGCACCAGCTCGAGGAGGCCGAAAAGCGAGACCACCGCCGGCTGGCCACCGAGATGGACCTACTCAGCTTTCCCTCAGAACTCGGGGGAGGGCTCGCAGTCTGGCACCCGCGCGGGGGCATCATCCGCAAGGAGATGGAGGACTATTCGCGCTCGCGCCACCTCGAGGGCGGCTACCAGTTCGTCGTCACGCCGCACCTGACCAACAAGCGCCTCTACGAGACCTCGGGTCACCTGAGCTTCTACAAGGACGGCATGTACCCGCCGATGGAGCTCGACAACGGCACGTACTACATGAAGCCGATGAACTGCCCGATGCACTGCCTGATCTTCAAGAGCCGGGCGCGAAGCTATCGCGAGCTGCCGCTGCGACTGTTCGAGTTGGGCACGGTCTATCGCTACGAGCGCGCGGGGACGCTGCACGGCTTGATGCGGATCCGCGGCTTCACCCAGGACGACAGTCACATCTACTGCACCGAAGACCAGCTCCAAGACGAGATCGCGTCGCTGCTCGAGTTCGTCATGAGCGTGTTGCGGGCCTTCGGGTTCACCGACTTCACCGCGAACCTCTCGACGAAGGACCCGAAGAAGTACGTCGGCTCCGACGAGATCTGGGAGAAGAGCACCGACGCGCTGCGCCTCGCGCTCGAAAAGTTTGGCCTACCGTTCCAGATTAAGAAGGGTGACGCCGCGTTCTACGGGCCCAAGATCGACATCGACGTGCGCGACGCCATCGGACGGACGTGGCAGCTGAGCACGATCCAGTGCGACTTCAACCACCCGGAGCGCTTCGACCTCGAGTACGTGGGGGCCGACAACCAACGTCACCGTCCCATCATGTTGCACCGCGCACTCTTCGGTTCGATCGAGCGGTTCTTTGGCGTGTTGCTCGAGCACTACGCCGGCAACCTGCCGACGTGGCTGGCGCCCGAGCAGGTACGGGTTCTCGGGGTCCGTGACGACCACGACGACTACGCGCGCGACGTCGCGGGCGAACTGCGTTCGATGGGGGTGCGGGCGTTCATCGAAGAGGCGACCGAACCCCTCGGCGCACGCATCCGGCGAGCCAAGCTCGAGAAGATTCCCTACATCGTGGTCGTCGGCGACGAGGACGTGCGCGCCGGAACCGTCGGGGTCAACAAGCGTGGTTCGAACGACCCCGATCGCGCGGTCGCCCTGAGCGACTTCGTTCGCGCGGTGGTCGCTGAAATCGCTGCCCACGGCGCTCCCGAGGACGAGTAAGTGCCGCTCGAGCGATTTTCGGCGGCGTGGCGCGAGGGCTACGTCAGCGGCGACGACGTGGTGGCCAATGCCCGTGAAGACGTCGCGTGCGTGTTCTGCGTGCTGGCGAGCCAACCCGTTGACGAGTCGACGGGCGTCCTCTGGCGAGGGAGCCACACGTTCGTCGTGCTGAACGCCTTCCCCTACGGATCGGGCCACGTGCTCGTCCTGCCGTATCGACACGTAGCGGGACTGGTGGAGCTGAGCGACGAGGAGTACCTGGACTTCAGTCTCGCGATCCGGCGAACGGCGCGCGCCCTGGAACGCGCCTACGGCGCCGAGGGCATGAACGTCGGGATGAACCTCGGTCTCGCCGCCGGCGCGGGCATCCCCAAACACCTGCACGCGCACGTCTTGCCGCGCTGGAACGGCGACACGAACTTCATGACCACGATCGGCGAGGTCCGCGTCTTGCCCGAATCACTCGCTTCGACCTGGAATAAGGTACGACCGCACATGGAAACCGAGGCGTGAGCGTCCTCGCCGATAGAATTGCGGAAACGGTCCGGGGGATCAATGTTTGATGGCAATTTCCGTAAGACGGTCGACGCCACCACGGCGCCCGTGGGTCAGTGGCTCGTGCGCCGAGGCGTTTCAGCCGACGTCCTGACGGGTTCGGGTCTCGCCTTCGCGGCGCTGACCGCGTGGTCGATCGGCGTCGGGTACCACTATCTCGCAATCGTACTGTTGGCCCTGACGGGCTTTCACGACATGCTCGACGGAGCCGTGGCCAAGGCCTCGCACCGGGCGAGTCAGCGGGGGAGTTTCTTTGACTCGGTCATCGACCGAGTGTCCGACGCGCTGCTGATGGGCGGGGTCGCCTACTACCTGACCGCCCACGGTCGCGGCCAGCTCGTGTTGCTGCCGTTCGCGATCATGACCACGACGTTCCTGATCTCCTATCAGCGCTCCAAGGCCGAAAGCCTGGGTCTATCGGCCAAGGGCGGGCTCATGGAGCGCGCCGAACGGATGATCCTGTTGGGCGTGGCGCTGCTGGCGACCCCGATCTTCGTCCCGGTCCTGTGGCTGATGCTGGTCCTGACCGCCATGACCGCCGGCGGTCGGTTCCTGCGGGTCTGGCGGGTCGCCGCGCGACCCGAGCCGCTGCACCGTCCCGTCACCCGTCCGCACCGCAACGTCGGTCGAACGAGGCGGGCGCTGACTCGCGCGTCGCGTCATTGACCGTGGCCGGGCGGGTCCGCGTCGCGGTCTTCCGATCCCTGGGCGCCCTGATCGAGCGAGTACCTGAATCGGTGGCGGTAGCGGTAGCGCGACGGATCAGTCGGTCGCTACGCGTGAAGGACGCCCGACGCAACCTCGCGCTCAACCTCGCGCACGCTCTCGGCGGGACACCCGCGGCACGAGAACCGCTCATCGAACGCTTCGTCGATCGCGCCATGGCGAGCTACGGGCAGTACTGGGCGGAGAGCGCGAAGCTGGCGGCGCTGTCGGGTTCGACGATCTCGGACCGGTTCCAGATCGCCGAGGGTCGTGGCTACCTCGACGCGGCCCACGACGCCGGCGCCGGCGTGGTCGTGGCGCTGCCCCACATGGGGAGCTGGGAGTGGGGTGGCGCGTTCCTGGCCCAGATCGGCATGCCGATGACCGCCGTCGCCGAAGCGCTCGAGCCACCCGCCTTGTTCGACTGGTTCAAGGCGAAACGTGAGCGCATCGGTATCACGATCGAGCCACTCGACGCCCACGCGGGCACGGTTCTCCTCGAGACGCTCAGGCGTGGTGGCGTGGTCGGTCTGCTGTGTGATCGCGACCTGGTGGGCAACGGGATCCCCGTCGACTTCTTCGGCGAGCGGGTGACGCTGCCGGCGGGTCCGGCGACGTTGGCGCTTCGAACCGGTGCCGCCCTGGTCGCCGCGGCCTGCTACGCGGGTCCCGGTCGTGACCACTTCGCGGTCATCACGCCGCCGATCCCCGCCAAGCGTCTCGGACGACTGCGCGACGACGTCGCGCGAGTCACTCAAGCGATCGCCCATGAACTCGAGAACTTGATCAGTCGCGCCCCCGAGCAGTGGCACGTGCTCCAGCCTCGATTCGATCCCCAGTGACGCCCCGGCGGGTCGTGCTCGTGTGTCCCTACGCGCTGAGCGTCTTCGGCGGGGTGCAGGAACAGGCGCTCGCGATGAGCCGTGAACTTCACCGGCGTGACTACGAGGTCGACCTGGTCGCCCCGGATTGCACGGATCGGCGCGACTACGACACCCCCGCGAGGGTGCACCGCTTCGGTCACGTCGTGTCGATGCCCGCCAACGGGTCGCGCGCGCCGATCACCCTCTCGGTGCTGGCTGGTCGTCAGGTGGCCGCGCTCGTCGCGCGTCGGGCGCCCTACGTCGTGCACTACCACGAACCCTTCGCGCCGGTTCTGGGCTGGTCGGCGCTACGCGCGCACGCGGCCGCGGCGCTCGGCACCCTGCATCGAAGCGGCGAGGGTCCGGCGACGACGCTCACGGGCCCGCTGCTGCGAAGCCTCGCGCGTCGCCTCGACGCGAGCGTGGCCGTGAGCCCCGCGGCCGCTGCCACGATGGGCAGGGCGGCTGGACTCGAGCCCGAGGTGCTGTTCAACGGCTTCGAGATGGATCGATTCGTCGAGTTCGCCCGCGTCGAGCCCCCGGTGATCACGGTCCTCGTCGTCGGTCGCCTCGAGGAGCGTAAGGGCGTCGAGTTCGCGATTCGGGCGATCGGAAGTCACAACGCGAGCGGTGCGGTGCCGTGGCGCCTCGTCGTGCTCGGCGACGGACCCGAGCGCGCGCGACTCGAGACGTTGGCGCTCGGCCTTAACTGTGAGTTCCTCGGTGCGCCGAGCGACGAGCAGAAGCGTCAATGGCTACGACGAGCGTCGGTGGTCGTCGCACCGTCGCTGCGCGGCGAGAGTTTCGGACTGGTGCTGCTCGAGGCGATGGCGAGCGAGGTACCACTGGTGGCGAGCGATATCGAGGGTTACCGGGAGGCCGCGGGCGGCCACGCGGTGCTCGTGGCGCCGGGCGACGCCACCGCACTGGAGCTGGGCATTGCGCGGGCGCTCGAGCGCGGCGCTGACGCGGTGCGAAACGCGCGAGACCACGCTGCGGCGTGGTCGATGGGTCGGTTGATGGACGACTACGAGCGCCGCTACGAACTGGCTCGCCGCCGCTTCGAGGGCGCACGGTAGCCTGGGACAATGGCCACGAAGCAAAAGTCCCGCAACCGGCGTCCCTCGACGCGTGATCGGGGACCGCGCTACGTCGAGCCCGTGCTGGATCCCAACTGGCAGAGCCCCTACGTTCCCTCCGCCGAGGAGCGCGAATCGAACAGTGCCGCCGTTCGCCGCTACGGCTGGCGCCGACGGATTCCGGCGACCATCGCGGTCGCCGTGCTCGTCGTAGCACTCGTGGTCGGGGTGGTCGTGTCGATCTGGCTGGCGGTACTCGGCGTCGTGATCGGCGCCCTCTACGGCTGGGACCTCTACCGCTCCTTTGATCGTTTGGAACGACTCGGCACCGGCGCGGGCGAGAACGTCGCGCAGCTGATCACCGAGGGGGGAAGCGCCCACGACCGTCAGCGACTCGCTATCGTCGTGGACCGCCTGTGCGCGACCTTCGGCGTCGACGGCCTCACGGCCCTGATCATCGAAGACGGGGGCTACAACGCGACGCTGATGCGTCGCGACGGCGGTCTCGTGTTGTACGTGACGAGCGCATTGTTGCGCGACTTCGAACTCATCGAGTTAGAGGGCGTCGTCGCCCACTGCCTCGCTCGCCAGCGTCTGGGTTTGCTCGAGCGCCAGTGCATCGCCGCCTCGGTCTCCCTGGAGGAGGCCGCTCGACGGAGCCTCGCCGGTGTCGGGCAGTGCTACCGGGCCGACGAGGTCGCGGCCGCGGCGATCCGCTACCCGTTGGGTCTGGCGAGTGCGCTGCGCCGCTGCGCCGATCAGGGGGTACTCGAGGGCTCGTACTTCGCCTCGCCGGCCTTTTCGCTCACGCGGTGGTCGTGGTTCAACCCCTTCGCCGATCGCGCCGAGACGGATCTGGGCGACCTCGACGATCCCCGACTGCGATCGTTGGCCCTCGAAGAGTGGTAAGGACGCCCGGTAGGCTGGGGGCATGACACTTACATCTGACAGTTCGGTCGTCGGTTCAGCTCGCGTCAAGCGGGGTTTGGCGGACATGCTGCGCGGCGGGGTGATCATGGACGTGGTCAATCCCGAGCAGGCCAAGGTCGCCGAGGACGCGGGAGCGGTCGCGGTCATGGCCCTGGAACGCGTGCCCTCGGACATCCGTCGTGACGGTGGCGTCGCGCGGATGAGCGACCCGCAGATGATCCAGGAGATTCAGGCCACCGTCACGATCCCGGTGATGGCCAAGGCCCGCATCGGCCACTTCGCCGAGGCCCAGATCCTCCAGGCCCTCGACGTGGACTACATCGACGAATCTGAGGTACTCACCCCAGCCGACGAGGACAACCACATCGACAAGTGGGGATTCACGGTGCCCTTCGTCTGTGGCGCGACCAACCTCGGCGAAGCGCTGCGGCGCATTGGCGAGGGCGCGTGCCTCATTCGCTCCAAGGGCGAAGCGGGAACGGGCAACGTGGTAGAGGCCGTGCGCCACCTGCGGACGATCAACGCCCAGATGCGTCGACTCGCCTCGGCCGACGAAGCCGAGCTCTACCGACTCGCCAAGGACCTGCAGGCGCCGTTGCCGCTCGTGCTCGAGGTTGCCCAGACGGGCGCCCTCCCGGTGCCCATGTTCTGCGCGGGTGGGATCTCCACACCGGCTGACGCGTCGCTCGTGATGCAGCTCGGCGCCCAGGCGGTTTTCGTGGGTTCGGGAATCTTCAAGAGCGAGGACCCCGATCGGATGGCCCGCGCAATCGTGGAGGCCGCGACCCACTACCAGGACGCCTCGGTCGTCGCCAAGGTTTCCACGGGCCTCGGTGCGGCGATGCGCGGCTTCGAGATGGCCTCGCTCGAGCAGCGCCTGGCCGAACGCGGGTGGTAGCGGCACCCATCGGTGTTCTCGCGCTGCAGGGTGACGTGCGCGAGCACGTCGCGGTACTGGCCGGTCTCGGGGTCGAGGTCGTCGCGGTTCGCACCACGCAGCAGTTGAGCGACGTCGCGGGTCTCGTGATCCCCGGCGGTGAGTCGACGACGATCGCGCGTCTGCTCGAGACCTCGGGCATGCGGAACCTGCTCGCCGAGCGGCTCCGTGATGGACTGCCGGTGCTCGGCACGTGCGCCGGACTGATCTTGTTGAGCCAGTCCATCGTCGACGGGCGCGACGATCAGTGGAGCTTTGGCACCATCGAGGTTGACGTGCGCCGAAACGGGTTCGGGCGCCAGATCGCGAGCTTCGAGACCACGATCCAGGTCGACGGCGTCGGCGCGGTGCCCGGGGTATTCATCCGGGCACCGAAAATCGAATCGTGGTCGGCGAAGGTTTCGGTGCTCGCAACCCACGACCACGGCACGGGGCCGACCCCGGTGCTCGTGCGCCAAGACGCCGCGTGGGGCTGTTCGTTCCACCCCGAACTGACCGACAGCAGCGCCATCCACGAACTATTCCTCGCGTCGGTGTAGGCCGGCCGCCGAGCCCGATTGACTCGGACTTCGCTGGTTCTCCGATAGCATTGCAACGCCCAACGGGGCAGGAGGAACTATGTCCGGCCATTCGAAGTGGGCGACGACCAAACACCGCAAGGGCGCCAAGGACAGCGCCCGCGCCAAAGTCTTCGCCAAGTTGATCCGTCAGGTCGAGGTCGCAGCGCGCGAAGGCGGTGGCGACGCGTCGGCCAACGCGAGCCTGCGCACGATGTACCAGAAGGCTCGAGAGGCGTCGGTGCCGATCGACACCATCGAGCGGGCGATCAAGCGCGGGACCGGCGAGTTGGAGGGAGCCCGCTACGAAGCGGTCACCTACGAGGGCTACGCACCCGGTGGCATCGCGGTAATCGTCGAGACCCTCACCGACAACCGCAACCGCACGAGTGCCGAGATCAAGCACCTGTTCTCGAAGAACGGTGGATCGATCGCCGAGCCCGGCGCGGTTTCGTGGCAGTTCGATCGAAAGGGCATCATCGAGGTCAAGGGCGCCGTCGACGAGGACCAGATGCTCGAGTGGGTCCTCGAAGCCGGTGGCGAGAACTTCACGACCTCGGCCGAGGTGACGACCGTGATCACCGAGCCCCACGACGTGGGCCGGGTTCGCGACGCACTCGAGGGCTTCGGCTTGACGATTTCGAGCGCCGATCTGACCCTGGTGCCCCAGACGATGATTGAGGTCGCCGAGGAGTCCGAGGCGAAGAAGATCCTGCGCCTCGTGGACGCCATCGATGACCACGACGACGTCCAGAACGTGTACGCGAACTTCGACATCCCCGACGAGATCCTGGCGAGTTTCGAGGAATAACCGCGCGAGCGGTTCCGCGTTCGCGAGCGTCGGGTCGATACAATCGAACATATGTTCGTATTAGGAATCGACCCGGGTCTGACCCGTTGTGGATTTGGACTCGTGGAAGGGTCGCTGCGTGGGCCCGAGACGTTCCGCGCCGTTCGCGCCGGCGTCATCGAGACCAAGGCCACCGATCCGGTCGAGCGACGACTCGCCCAGCTACTGGTCGAGCTGACGTCGCTCCTTGACGAGGTGAACCCGGACGCCGTCGCCGTCGAGCGGGTGTTCTTTCAGCGCAATGCTCGGACCGCGATCCCCGTGGCTCAGGCCAGTGGGGTGGCGGTCGCGCTCGCCGGTGCTCGCAACCTCGAGGTCCGCCAGTTCACCGCCCAAGAGGCGAAGCTCGCGGTGACCGGCTACGGCGGCGCGGACAAGGCCCAGGTTCAAGGCATGGTCGCGCGACTGTGCGCGCTGCGCGCCGTGCCCCAACCGGCCGACGCCGCGGACGCGATGGCGCTCGCGATCACCTACTTCACGACCTGTCGCACCGAGGTCCGTTTGAGCGGGGCCGCGTCGTGATCGGTTACCTCAGCGGTCGGGTGCTCGCGACTCTCCCGTCGGGGGCGACCATCGTTGACGTGAACGGCGTCGGGTACGAGGTCCACGTCGCCTCGGGCGAGCCGCCCGGCGTCGACAGTTCGGTGGATCTGGCGGTCTACACGGTGGTTCGCGCGGACGCCATCGTGCTCTACGGCTTTGAGACCTTTGAGGAGCGGGCGTTCTTTTCCCAGCTGCTCGCCACCCCGGGCGTCGGGCCATCGACCGCCCTCGCGGCGCTTCGCACGATGCCGATGGCCGCACTCGCCGAGGCCATCGAGTCCGGTGATCACAAGACCGTCGCCTCGATCCCGGGCATTGGGACCAAGACCGCGAATCGGATCGTGCTCGAGCTGCACGGCAAAGTCGCCGTCGACGCCGGCGAGGTGGTGCCGGCGGGCGCCGTTCCCGGCGCCATCGAGGAGGCGCTGCGCCGACTCGGGTACGGGACCGCAGAGATCCGCGAGCTTCACGCCATCGAACTGCCCGACGACGAGAGCGCGGCGCTGCGCGTTGCGCTCGGTTACCTGGGGCGCGCGTGAGTCGCCGCGAGATCGACTTGGGAAGTGAGCCCCTCGTCAGCAGTGGCGCCGACGAGCCCGAACGACGCAGCGAGGCGTCGCTGCGTCCGACGTCGCTGCGGGGCTTCGTCGGTCAGCGCGACCTCGTCGGGCACCTCGAGATCGTGCTCGGCTCGGCGCGCTCGCGCGGCCAGGTCGTCGATCACATCCTGCTCGCCGGTCCACCGGGACTCGGCAAGACCTCGCTCGCCTCGATCGTGGCCAACGAGATGGGATCGGGTCTGCGAATCACCTCGGGGCCGGTGCTAACGCGCCCGGGTGACCTCGCGGCGTTGATGACCGATCTGCACGACGGTGACGTGTTGTTCATCGATGAGATCCACCGGCTGAACCGAACGGTCGAAGAGGTGCTGTACCCGGCGATGGAGGACCGGCGCCTGGACGTCCTGATCGGCCGCGGACCCTCGGCGCGGACGATCCGACTCGACCTGCCCAACTTCACACTGATCGGCGCCACGACACGCACCGGACTCGTGGCGGCCCCGCTGCGGGATCGATTCGGTTTCGTCGGCCAGCTCGACCTCTACGACGACGCCGAGCTGACCACGATCGTCGAGCGCTCGGCGGGACTGCTCGCCATCGAGATCAGCACCGAGGCCGCGCTCGCGATTGCCTCGCGCAGCCGCGGGACGCCCAGGATTGCGAACCGACTGCTCCGGCGGGTCCGCGACTTCGCGGCGGTAAACCACCTCGTGACGATCGACGCGGGGGTGGCGGTCGAGGCGCTGACGCTGTTCGGCATCGACGACCTGGGACTGGACAAGATCGACCGGCGGATTCTCGGACTGCTCTGTCGCCAGTTCAGCGCTCAGCCGGTGGGTCTGGTGACCCTGAGCCACGCCTGTGGCGAGGAGACCCTGACCATTGAGGACGCCTACGAGCCGTATCTTTTGCGCGCGGGACTGCTCATCCGTACCCCGCGGGGTCGCCTGGCGACGGACCGGGCCTACGCGCACCTGGGTCTTCGCGCACCCGGCGGCGGAATGGTCTAGGTATCAGCCCAGCGTGGGCTAGGGTTTCTGGGGTCTAGTTCCGGAGGAAAGCCACATGTTTGCAGCTTCGAGCGGCGGCTCGTCGATTTTGATTATCTACTTGGTGGTCTTCGGGGCGCTGTATTTCTTCTACCTCCGTCCACGCAACAAGAAGCAGAAGCAGGCCCGACTGGCCGCTCGTAAGGTGGAAGTGGGCGAGCGCGCCCAGACGATCGGCGGCTTCGTCGGTACGGTCGTGCGCAGCGACGCTGACATCATCGTGCTGCGCAGCGCGAGCGGGATCGAACTCGAGTTCGTGCCTTCGGCCATCGCGCGCCGCTTCGATCCGGCTCCCGTCGTGAGTGACGAGCCGACCGCCGAAGGCGACGAGCAGTAATGGCGGGGACCGTCGGTTCTCGCCGGTCCCTGATCGTCAGCCTGCTGCTGACGATCGTGGTCGCCTTCGGTGCACTGATTACCACCCTGTCCTTCGGGTGGGGACCCAAGTTGGGCCTCGACCTGGCGGGCGGGCTGTCGGTCGTCTATAAGCCGGCCACCGCGACCTCGACGGCGAACATGCAAGAGGTCGTCACGATCCTCAACAACCGGGTGAACGGACTTGGCGTGTCGGGCGCCACGGTGAACCTCCAGGGTAAGGACGTCGTCGTCAGCGTGCCCGGGGTGACCGACGCCCGCACGGTCCTCGCGACCGTCGGACAGACCGCTCAGCTGCTGTTCCGTCCGGTCCTCTGCGAGACCGGCCCGGCGTCCAAGCACGCCAAGGTCGTCAAGACCGTTCCCAAGTGTGGCGCGAACTATCTCATGACGGCGGCCAACCTGGCCGTCAACACCTCCACCCAGGCGCCGACTAACAACATCGGTCTGGACCCCCAGTACACGAACATCGCCTCGACGTCACCCCAGAGTGACAACAAGAACCAGATGGTGATCCTGCCGACCCTGGGTTCGAACAGCGTTCGCTACGTACTCGGGCCGGCTGAACTCACCGGTCAGGCCGTCAAGACCGCCCTCGCCCAGCAAGACCAGGTGGGCGCGTGGGTCGTCAACTACTCGCTCACCAGTGCGGGCAGTCCCGCGTGGGACCGGGTGGCCCAGGCCAACTTCCACGCCGAACTCGCCATCGAACTCGACGGGGTCGTGCAGTCGGCGCCCCTCATCCAGCCGGGCCAGGCGAGCTTCAGCTCCTTTAACGGCCAGGGTCAGATCTCGGGTTCCTTCACCGAGTCCTCGGCGAAGAACCTGGCCCTCGCGATGCAGTTCGGCGCACTGCCGGTGCGTCTCATCGCCCAAAACACCGTGACCGTCTCACCGACGCTTGGCCATAGCGCACTCGTCGCGGGTCTCGGCGCGGGACTCGTGGGCTTGGGCCTTGTGTTGCTCTACACCATCGTCTACTACCGACTGCTGGGTCTCGTGATCGTGCTCGGACTCGGGGTCACCGGCGCGTTGCTGTGGGCGATCATCTCCGCGCTCGGACACACGGCCTTCGCGCCCAGCTTCACGTTGGCTGGTGTCACCGGATTAATTGTGTCCATCGGTATCACGGTCGACAGTTATATCGTGTACTTCGAACGATTAAAAGACGAGGCCCGAGCCGGCCGGTCGATTCGCACCTCGGTGGACCGGGGATTCCGCTCGGCGTGGCGCACGGTGCTCGCGGCGGACACGGTCAGTCTGCTCGCCGCGGTATTGCTCTACCTGATCGCCGTCGGTGACGTGCGCGGGTTCGCGTTCTTCCTCGGTCTCTCGACCCTGCTCGACATCGGCATCACGTGGTACTTCACGCGTCCGCTCGTGATCCTGCTGGGTCGGCGCAGCACCGACCAGACGAGCGCGTTGTCGATGGCGGCCGGACTCGCAATGGGAGCGACCAATGAGTAGCGCGACAGTAACGACGCCGACGCCGGGACGCCTGGGCCGGATCTATCGGGGCCTGACGAAGTTCGACTTCGTCGGACGGCGCAAGATCTGGTTCAGCGTCTCCATCGCGATCATCGTGCTCGGTATCGCCTCGCTGTCGATCCGGGGATTCAACCTCGGAATCGACTTCAAGGGTGGCAGTTCGTGGGAGGTCCTCGCGCCCAACACGTCGATCAGCGCGGTGACTTCGGCGGTGGAACACGCCGGACTCTCCCAACCGGTCGTCGAGAAGTTGGGCGCCGACACCTATCAGGTGTCCGCCGACATCAACGCACTGTCGAGCACCCAGCAGAACGACCTCACCAACAAGGTGATCAACGCGATGGCGAAGATCGCCAACGTGAACGCGAATCAGGTCTCCACGAGCACCGTGGGCCCGACCTGGGGTAGTCAGATCACCCGACGGGCCCTCGAGGCGCTGCTGGTGTTCTTCATCGCCGTCATCATCTACATCAGTGCGCGCTTCGAGCCCAAGATGGCCGTCGCGGCCTTCGTCGCGATGGTCCACGACCTCTTGATCACGATCGGGGTGTACTCGCTCTTCGGCTTTCAGATCACGCCGGACACCGTCATCGCGGTGCTGACGATCCTCGGCTACTCGCTCTATGACACGGTGGTGGTCTTTGACCGCGTGCGGGACAATACCGGCTCGGTGCTGAAGGGGGGCGAACTCACCTACAGCGACATGGTGAACCTCTCGATGAACCAGACCCTGGCGCGCTCGATCAACACCTCGCTCGTGGCGATCCTGCCGGTGCTGTCGGTGCTGATCGTGGGTGCGTACATCCTCGGCGCGACGACGCTGCAGAACTACGGACTCGCCCTCACCGTCGGCCTGATCAGTGGTGCCTACTCGTCGATCTTCATCGCGAGTCCGCTGCTCGCGATCTTGAAGGAGCGAGAGACGCGCTACGTCGACCTCGCGGCGCGAGTCATGTCCCGCTCGGACCACCACACGTTCAGTCCCGCCGAGGCCGCGAGGCTGTCCAACGACGGCACCCAGCGCACGTCGCGCGCGGCGAGCGCGACCAAGTCCGCGGGGGTTCAGGCCCGCGCTCGCAAGCAGAAACGGCGGTAGTCGACCGGTAGGCTGACCCCATGGTGAGCTTGACGTCACGACTGCCGACGGACGCGGCGCTGGTCAGTTCCGTCGACCGCATCGTCACGCGGTTTCGCGAGCACCACGCCGACGGCGACATCGAGATCATCCGCCGGGCGGGGCTGGCGGCCATCGCCGCCCACGAGGGCCAGTTGCGCCGCACCGGCGAGCCCTACGTGACCCACCCGATCGCGGTGGCGGGTATCGTCGCCGACCTCGGCCTGGACGCGCCGACGATCGCGGCCGCGCTCTTGCACGACGCCGTCGAGGACACCGGGATGACCACGAGCTGGTTGGCTCGCGAGTTCGGCGAGCAGGTCGCAGCGGTCGTGGACGGCGTGACGAAGCTCGATCGTCTCGAGTTCGACTCCAAAGAGGCCCAGCAGGCCGCCACGATTCGCAAGATGTTCATCGCGATGGCCCGGGACTGGCGGGTCCTGATCATCAAGTTGGCCGACCGTCTGCACAACATGCGCACGATCTCGGTCATGCCCATGCACCGCCAGCGGGCGATCGCCCAGGAGACCCTCGACGTCTACGCGCCGCTCGCGCACCGACTCGGCGTCCAGCAGGTCAAGTGGCAGTTAGAGGACCTCAGCTTCGCCACCCTGCACCCGAAGCGCTACGCCGAGATCGAGCAGATGGTCGCCGCGCGTCAGCCCGAGCGCGAGGCCTACCTGCACGAGGTGATGGACGCGCTGCTCGCCAAGGTCGAGGGCTTCAACATCCGCGCGGAGGTTCGCGGACGTCCAAAACACCTCTGGAGCATCTACGAGAAGATGGTGGTCGGCGGCAAGGAGTTCGACGAGATTTTCGACCTGGTCGGACTGCGGGTCATCGTCGAGGAGGAACGAGACTGCTGGGCGGTGCTCGGGGCGATCCACGCGCTCTGGTCGCCCGTACAGGGTCGCTTCAAGGACTACATCAACTCGCCGAAGTTCAACCTGTACCAGTCGCTGCACACGACGGTGATCGGTCCGCGGGGCAAGTCCGTCGAGGTCCAGGTCCGTACCCAAGAGATGCACCGGCGCGCCGAGTTCGGCATCGCGGCGCACTGGGGCTACAAGGAGGGCGCCTCCACCAAGGAGATCGCCTGGATGCAGCGCCTGGCCGACGTCGAGCAGGAAGAGGACGACCCGATCGCCTTCCTCGAGGCGCTCAAACTCGACCTCGGCAACGACGAGGTCTACGTCTTTACCCCGAAGGGTCGCGTGATCGCCCTGGTGGAGGGGGCGACGCCCATCGACTTCGCCTACGCGGTGCACACCGAGGTCGGCCACCACTGCGTGGGCGCGAAGGTCAACGGGCGCCTGGTGCCCCTGGACACGGTGTTGCACTCGGCCGACGTCGTGGAGATCGTGACGAGCAAGCACCAGTCCGCGGGACCATCGCGGGACTGGCTGAAGATCGCCAAGTCCTCGCGCGCCAAGTCCAAGATCCGACAGTGGTTCCAGCGCGAGCGACGCGAGGACGCGATCGAGGGCGGACGCGAGGAGTTGACCAAGGCGCTGCGCCGCGAGGGACTGCCGATCGCGACGTCGCTCGCCTCGAGCGCCCTGGACGCGGTCATCAGCTCGCTCAACCTCGAAGACCTGGACGCCTTGTTCATGTCGATCGACAGCGGTCAGATCTCCGCGCTCGCGGTCGTGCAGCGACTCGAGCGCGAACTGCACGGGGGTGACGCCGAACAGCTCCCCACGACGGTCACCAAGATGCCGCGCAACAATCGCTCGGCGCGGCGCACGGCGGGGGTCTACGTCGAGGGCCTCGACGACGTGATGATCCACCTCGCGCGCTGCTGCTCACCGGTGCCCGGTGACGCCATCATGGGCTTCATCACCCAGGGTCGGGGCGTGTCGGTGCACCGCGACGACTGCTCCAACGCCGTCGCGCTGGCGCACCGCCTGGGGGAGCGGATCATCGACGTCGAGTGGGACGGCTCGGTCGGCGGTCAGTACCGCGCGGTGCTCGAGGTGCTCGCCTTTGACCGGTCACGTTTGCTGCTCGACGTCTCCAAGGTCGTCGCCGAGTATCACCTCAACATCATCTCGAGCAGTTCCACGACGTCGGGCGCGCGAATCGTTCGCATGGTCTTTGACGTCGAGCTGGTCGACCCGACGCACCTCTCGAGTCTGCTCAGCGCGCTGAA
The DNA here is from genome assembly GCA_021807655.1 of Actinomycetes bacterium. Next base: position 42,237 of record JAKBCT010000001.1, read on the forward strand.
GGCGGTCGACGGGGTCTTTGACGCCTTTCGCCAGATCCCCGGACAGAATAAAGGAACATGAACGAGTCGCCCGCGCAGTTCCGTGCCCCGGTGGGCACCCACGACGTCCTCGCACCGCAGTCCGCGCTCTGGGAGGGCCTGATCGGGACCTTCGCGACCCTGGCGTACCGCTACGGTTTCTCGCTCGTGCTCACGCCGCTCTTCGAGGACGTCGGGGTGTTCAACCGCGGCATCGGCGAGATGAGCGAGGTCGCCACCAAGGAGATGTACGTCTTCACCGACCGGGGCAACCGAACCCTCGCGCTTCGCCCCGAGGGAACCGCGTCGGTGGTGCGCGCCTTCGTCCAGCACCAGCCACCGACGCCCTGGAAGGCGTGGTACGTCACCCCGGCCTTTCGCTACGAACGACCCCAGGCGGGGCGGTATCGCCAGCACCACCAGCTGGGCGTCGAGGTGCTCGGCACCGACGACCCCGCGGTCGACGTCGAGGTCATCGCGCTCGCCTGGCGCTTCTACGAGGCGATCGGCCTCAAGCGGGTCCGACTCCTGATCAACTCGATGGGCCACGACGAGTGCCGGGGACGCTACGTCGAGTTGCTCGTCGCGCACCTGGCGGCCAACGAGTCCTCGCTCTGTGACGAGCACCGCGAGACGTGGTCGGCGAACCCGCTGCGGGTACTCGACTGCAAGCGAGCCGAGTGCCGTGACGTGACTGAGCGCGGACCGATGCTGCCCGATCACCTCTGTGACGACTGTCGGCTGCACTTCGAACGGGTCGTCGATGGTCTGGGTCGACTCGGGATCGAGTCGACGCTCGCCCCGCGATTGGTTCGGGGCTTCGATTACTACACCCGCACGACCTTCGAGTTCGTCGCCGACGCCCTCGACGGTGCGCAGAACGCGATCGGAGGCGGTGGGCGCTACGACAAGCTGGCCGAGCAGTTGGGTGGTCCCGCGACGAGCGGTATCGGATTCGGCAGCGGCGTCGAACGCCTCCTGCTCGCGCGCGACGCCGAGGGAGCCGAGGCGACGCTGCTCAATCGAGCGCCGGACGTCTTCGTCGTGGACACCACGGGCACCGACGTCGCGACGGTCTACGCCGACCAGCTGCGCCGGGCCGGCCTCGCCGTCCAACGCGCCTACGACCAGCGCTCGATGAAGGCCCAGATGAAGGTCGCCGACCGTTCCGGGGCCCGCTTCGCGGTGCTCGTGGGGCCCGCGGAGCTGGCCGACGCCCAGGTTACGATTAGGGACCTGCGTAGCGGGGACCATGCCCAGACCCAGCGCAGCGTGGCGCACGACGAGCTCGTGGCGACCATGCTCGATCTAGTGAAGAAGTGAACATGACAGTGACCGGTAGTGAAGCCACGAGTATGCGTGACGCCCTGTGCGCCTCGGTCGACGAGTCGATGATCGGCTCGCGGGTCACCGTGTGCGGGTGGGTCGCCAAACGGCGCGAACACGGCGAACACCTGGCCTTCGTTGACGTGCGCGACCGATCGGGCGTGGTCCAGGCCGTCGTTGAGGGGTCCGTCGACGTGCGCAGCGAGTACGTCGTTCGCGTCACGGGTACGGTGACGCGCCGTCCCGAGGGGACCGCCAACGAGCGTCTCGCGACCGGCCAGGTCGAATTGAGCGAGTGCGTCGTCGAGATCCTCTCGGCGGCCGAGCCGCCGCCGTTCCAACTCGACGACCGCGCGGCGATCGACGAGCAGGTACGCCTGCGGTTCCGGTTCCTTGACCTTCGACGCGACGCGATGCAGCGCAACCTGCGGCTTCGCGCGACCGTGAACCGCGCGCTGCGCCTCGCCATGGACGACCAGGGATTCTGCGAGGTCGAGACGCCGTTGCTGTGGGCCCCGACCCCCGAGGGCGCCCGGGAGTTCGTGGTTCCCTCTCGACTGCACCCCGGGGAGTTCTACGTCCTGCCCCAGAGTCCCCAGATCGCCAAACAGCTGCTCATGGTCGGCGGTTTTGACCGGTACTACCAGATCGCGCGCTGCCTGCGCGACGAGGACCTGCGCGCGGACCGCCAGTTCGAGTTCACCCAGCTCGACATCGAGGCGAGCTTCGTGACCCAAGAGGACATCATGGGCTTCGTCTCGCGCGCGGTGCTCGACGCGGCCGAAGTGGCCACGGGCGTGCGCCCGTCCACGATCGACTCGATGACCTGGGCCGAGGCGCTCGATTGCTACGGTACCGACAAGCCCGACCTGCGCTTCGCGATGACCCTGCAGGACCTCTCCGCGGCCTTCGCCGCGACGTCGGTCAAGGCCTTCGCGGCGCCGACGGTCAAGGCGATCCGCGTGGCCGGCGGGGCCTCGTTCACGCGCAGCCGTCTCGACCAGCTCACCGAACAGGCGAAGTCTCTCGGGGCCAAGGGACTCGCCTGGTTCCGCGTGAACGCCGGTGAACTGGACTCGCCACTGGACCGATTCCTCGCAGAGGACGAGCGCGCCGCGATCAGGGCCGTTGACGACGCGCGCGAGGGAGACCTCGTGCTGGTCGTCGCCGACGAGCACGACCTCGCCTGTCGGGTGCTCGGTGCGCTGCGCGTCGCGATCGGCGCGCCGCCCGTGAGCGAGGGTCCGCACCGCTACCTCTGGGTCACCGACTTCCCGATGTTCGAGGGCGTGGACGACGACGGCAACCTCATGGCGGCCCACCACCCCTTCACGATGCCCCACGCCGACGACCTGGCCCTGATCGAGACCGACCCGCTGCGCGTGCGCTCCCAGGCCTACGACCTGGTGCTAAATGGCTGGGAGCTCGGCAGCGGTTCGGTGCGTATCCACCGCGCCGACGTCCAGTCGCGGATCTTCAGCGCGCTCGGCATCTCCGACGAGGAGGCGGCGAGCCGCTTCGGATTCCTGCTCGGCGCCTTCAAGTACGGGGCGCCCCCGCACGCCGGCTTCGCCTTCGGCATCGACCGACTGGTAGCGATCTTCGCCGGTGAGGAGAACATCCGCGAGGTGATCGCCTACCCCAAGACCCAGTCGGGGGCCGACCTGATGACCGGGGCGCCCAAGGCGATCGCCGACCGTCAGCTGCGCGACCTCCACCTGCGTCCGGTGCCGAAGGGTTCGTGACGTCGCTCTTCGACGACGCCGCGAACGAGCGCCGCGGGCGCTCGGCGCCACTCGCGGAGTTGTTGCGGCCGCACTCGCTCGATGAGGTCGTCGGTCAGGCGCACCTGGTGGGCGCGAACGGGCCGATCCGCGCGATGGTGGCGGCCCGGCGCCTGACGTCGATGATCCTCTGGGGGCCCGCGGGCACCGGCAAGACCACGATCGCGCGCCTGGCGGCAATCGGGGCGGGCTACGAGATGGAGAGCCTGTCCGCGGTCACGAGCGGCGTGCGCGACGTGCGCGAGGCCCTCGAGCGGGCCCGCGCGCGACTCGGCGAACACGACCGTTCGACGGTCTTGTTCATCGACGAGGTGCACCGATTCAACAAGGCCCAGCAGGACCTGCTGCTGCCGGCGACCGAAGTGGGCGACGTCGTCTTGATCGGGGCGACGACGGAGAATCCGTACTTCGAGGTGAACGCCGCCCTGCTGAGTCGTTCGACCCTGTGGCGCCTGGTGCGCCTGGGCGTCAGTGACCTGCGGGTCCTCGTGGAGCGCGGCGCGCAGCTGCGCGGGGTGCGCGTGAGCGAGGCGGCCGCTGATGCGCTCGTCGAGTCGGGCGACGGCGACGCGCGCAGCGTCCTGACCACGCTCGACACGGCGGCGGTGCTGGCCGCGTCCGAGGGAGACGCGATCGAGGTCGGCCACGTGGTGCGCGCGCGCGACGGACGGGTGTACCACCAGTCGCGCGATACCCACTACGACCAGGTCAGCGCGTTGATCAAGTCGATCCGCGGATCCGACCCCGACGCGGCCCTGTACTGGCTCATCACCCTGCTCGAGAGCGGCGAGAGCGCGCGATTCATCGCCCGACGCCTCGTGATCCTCGCGAGTGAGGACGTGGGTCTCGCCGATCCCCGGGCGCTGTGGACGGCCCAGGCCGGTGCGAGCGCGATCGAACTCGTCGGCCTGCCCGAGGCGCGTCTCACCCTCGCGCACGTGACCATCGCGCTCGCGCTCGCGCCCAAGAGCAACAGCGTCACCCGGGCGCTCGCGCGCGCGACCGAGGCGGTTCGCCGCGGTGGCGCCGACGTGCCCGACCACTTGCGCGACGCGCACTACGCGGGTAGCGCCCGTGAGGGCTTCGGCGTCGAGTACCGCTACCCCCACGACGACCCCTCGGGGTGGGTCGACCAGCAGTATCTGCCCGATCCCCTGGTCGGGGTGACCTTCTTTGACCCTTCGCCCCACGGTGAGGAGTCGGCGACGGTGCGTGACTGGCGGGCTCGCTCACGGCTTCGGGACCCGGGATCGACGGGTGCCCCAGTAGAGTAAGGGCCGTGGAAGCCGCCGAACTCCGATCTATTTTTCTGTCTTATTTCGCTGACCGGAACCACACCGTGGTGCCGTCGGCGAGTCTGATCCCACACGACCCGTCACTGTTGTTCACCATCGCCGGGATGGTCCCCTTCAAGCCGTACTTCCTCGAAGAGGAGACCCCGCCCTACGACCGGGCCGTCTCGATCCAGAAGTGCTTCCGGGCCCCGGACATCGACATCATCGGCACGACCCAGCGCCACCTGACCTTCTTTGAGATGATGGGCAACTTCTCCTTCGGGGACTACTTCAAGGACCGGGCGATCGAGTTCGCGTGGGGCTTGATCACCGAGGGTTTCGGGCTCGACCCGGACCGGCTCTGGGTGACGGTGCACCTGTCAGACGACGAGGCCGAGGCGATCTGGCGCGACGTCATCGGCGTGCGACCCGAGCGGATCCAGCGCCTCGACGAGGACAACTTCTGGGGGATGGGCGACTCGGGTCCGTGCGGGCCGTGCTCGGAGATCTTCTACGACAAGGGCCCGTCCTTCGGCGCCGACGGCGGACCGGCCTTCGGCGGCGACGACCGGTTCATCGAGTTCTGGAACCTGGTGTTCATGCAGTACGAGCGTGGACCCGGCGGCTCGCTCACCGAGCTGCCGACCAAGAACATCGACACCGGCGCGGGCTTCGAGCGCGTGCTGTCGATCCTGAACGGCGTCGAGTCGGTCTTTGCGACCGACCTCTTCGCGCCGCTTCTCGAGACCGCGTCGCGCGCCGTCGGGGTGCCGCTCGGTCGCGCGGACTCCTCGGACGTGGCGATCCGCCGGATCGCCGAGCACGGCCGGGCGATGACGATGCTCGTGGCCGACGGGGTGCTACCCACCAACGAGGGGCGCGGCTACGTGCTGCGGCGCATCATCCGCCGGGCGATTCTCGCGGCGCGCCGCTCGGGCTCGGAGGCGCCGCTCGTGGAGTCGCTCGTGGACGCCACGATCGAGAAGATGGGCGGGGCCTACCCGATCCTCGTGAAGGACCGCGACCTGATCGTCGAGATCCTCGAGCGCGAGGAGGTGGGCTTCGGCCGCACCCTTCGCACCGGCATGTCGCTGCTCGACGAGGCCGAGGCGGCGGTGCGCGCCGAGGGCGGCACCGTCCTCTCGGGCGACGTCGCGTTCCGGCTGCACGACACCCACGGGTTCCCGATCGAGCTCACCGACGAGATCGCCGCCGAATCGGGACTGTCCGTCGACCACGACGCCTTCAGCGCCGCGATGTCCGCCCAGCGCGAGCGGGCCCGATCGGCCGCGAAGACCCTGCGACTGGCCGACGACTCGCAGTACCGAGACCTCGTCGAGCGTCACGGCGCGAGCGAGTTCGTCGGTCGCGACGCCTCGCGCTACAGCGTCGAGTCCGAGGTCGTCGCGGTCTTGAACGGGGAGGACTTCAGCGAACTCTTCTTGGACGTGACACCGTTCTACGCCGAGTCGGGTGGTCAGGTCGGCGACACCGGAACGATCGTGACCGAGACGGGGCGCTTTGACGTGCGCGACACCCAGTCGGTCGTGGGGGGCCTGATCGCGCACCGCGGTCGGCTTCACGGCGAGGTCTTGCCCGGCCAGCTGGCGGTGGCCACGATCGACCCGCGGCGACGCGACGCGACGAGGCGCAATCACACGGCGACGCACCTGCTGCACGCGGGGCTTCGCACCGTGCTCGGCGACCACGTGCGCCAACAGGGTTCCTACGTCGGCCCCGACCGCCTGCGCTTTGACTTCTCCCACGGGGCGTCGCTCGAAGACGAGGAGCTGACGGCGATACTCACGATGGTGAACGGCGACGTGGTGCACAACGAGGACGTTGACACCATCCAGACGAGTCGCCAGGAGGCCGAGACGATGGGCGCCATCGCCTTCTTCGGCGACAAGTACGGCGACCAGGTCCGCGTGGTGCGGGCCGGCTCGCACAGCCTGGAGTTCTGCGGCGGCACGCACGTGGACCGGCTGGGCGACATCGGCCAGGTCCAGGTCCTCGGCGAGTCCTCGATCGGCGCCAACACGCGCCGGATCGAGGCGGTGAGCGGGCTCGGGGCGCTTCAGCGTAGCCAGGAGCTCGAGCGGGTGGTCTCGAGCGTAGCGGGCATCTTAAAGACGGCCCAGGACGACGTGCTGCCGGCACTGACGCGCCTGCTCGAGCGCCAGCGCGACCTGGAGCGAGAGGTCGGCCACCTGCGCCAGGCCCAGCTCGTGGCTCTCGCCGATCAGATTCACGCGCAGTCGCCCACTCCCATCGTGGCGGCGCGCGTCGACGGCTTCCCGGGTGAGCAGTTGCGCTCGCTCGCCCAAGAGGTCCAGCGCCGCGGCCATCGTCTCTGTGTGATCGCGGGGTTGGCCGACGGCAAGGTCGCCATCGCCGTGGCGACCGACGACTCGTTCGACGCCGTGCAGGTGGTCAAGCAACTGGCGCCGCTGGTCGGCGGCGGCGGTGGCGGCTCGAGCCGCGTCGCACTCGCCGGCGGTCGCGACCCCGCCGGCATCGATCGGGTGATCGCCGCCGCGTCGGCGATGTAGCCGTGGGACGCATACTCGGCCTCGACCCCGGTTCGAAACGCTGCGGCGTGGCGATCAGTGACTCGGCGCGCACGATGGCCTTCCCACGGCCGGCCTTCAGCGTCGACGACTCGCTGGTCGTGCTCGTCACCCAGATCGTCGAGGACGAGTCGGTCGACCTGGTCGTCGTCGGTAGACCGATCGCCCTTTCGGGCCGCGAGACGGCGAGCACCCTGATGGCCGACGGGCTCTTTCACGAGCTGCGCGCGGCGCTACTGCGCGCGACGGTGATCCAGTGGGACGAGCGCCTGACCACCCACGAGGCGACGAGGGGACTGCACGCCGCCGGGCACCGCTCGGCCGATCACCGCGACCGGATCGACAGCGCCGCGGCGGTCGTCCTGCTCCAGCACTACCTCGATGGTCTCCGTGGGAGCTAAGACGCTGCGCTGGGTCCTCGGGGGTGTGCTCGGCGCCGTGGTCCTGGCGCTGGGGTGGTTCGCGCTGCAGGCCTACCCGCTCGGCGGTCCCGGCCGGCTGGTGAGCGTCACCGTTCAGCCCGGGGACTCACTCTCGACGATCGCCGGGAAGTTGCACCGCGACGGGGTGATCGCGAGCCCGTTCGCCTTTCGGCTCGACCTGCTCCTCGGCGCGCCGACCGTCTACCCCGGGATCTACCGGTTCCACCAGAACTCGTCGTTCGCCGCGGTAAAGGGAGTCTTGGCGTCGCCGGTGATCGAGGTGACCCCCGGGCTGACGCTGCACGAGGTCGCCTTGCAGGTGGACGCTCGTGAAGGCGCGACCTACGCCGACCACTTCCTCACCGACGCGACCGCACTCGCCGCGACGAGCCCCTTCCATCCGGCGGGCTCGCTCGAGGGGTTGATCGGGGTCGGCCAGTATCGGATCACGCCGCAGTTGACCCCGCGGCGACTCCTGGGCGAGATGACGGCGGCCTTCGACCACGAGGCGGCGGCGCTCGGGCTCACCCCGGGCACCACGCGGGCGGGGCTTGACGCCTATCAGCTCATCACCGCGGCGTCGATCGTGGACAAGGAGGGCTACTACCCCCGCAACATGGGCCGGGTCGCCCGGGTGATCTTCAACCGCCTCGCCCGGGGCGGGCCGCTGCAGATGGACGCGACGGTGCTGTACGCACTCGGCATGGACGGCGGCACGGTCACCCACGCGATGCTGAAGACCACGTCGCCCTACAACACCTACCTCGTGAACGGTCTCACCCCGACCCCGATCTGCAGCGTCTCGCCCGACGCGCTGCGGGCCGTACTGCACCCGACTCCGGGGCCGTGGCTGTACTTCACGGTCGTGGACCGCTCGGGTACCGAGGCCTTCGCCACGACCTTCGCCCAGCAGCTCGCCAACGAGCGCATCGCCCAGGCGAATGGGGTCCGGTGAGCTGGCGCCTGGGGGTCATCGGCTCACCGATCGCCCACTCGCTCTCGCCCCGGCTGCACGAAGCGGGGATGGCGCTCGCCGGGGTGACGGGGACCTCGACGCGGATCGAGGTCGCGGACGGTGACCTCGCCCGGGTGGCCGAATTACTCGCGGGCCCCTACGACGCGCTGTCGGTGACGATGCCGCTCAAGACCCAGGTGCTCGAGCTCTGTGACGAACTCGACGAGACCGCTCGACGCGTGAGCGCGGTCAACTCGTTGCTCGTGCGCGACGGCCGCGTCGAGGGCGCGAACACCGACGGCGCGGGCTTCGTCGACGCGCTGTCCGGCGAGTTCGGGTTTCTCGTGGCTGGGCGCAGCGCGGTCGTGATCGGCGCCGGTGGCGCCGCGCGGTCGATCGTCGACGCCCTGGCCCTGGGGGGAGCGAGCCGGGTCGACGTGCTCGGGCGCACCGCGGCGTCGGTGCGCGCCCTGGTGGGGGCCTACGACGTCGCCCACGAGGGCGTCAGCGGTGATGAGCCGGCCGATCTCGTGGTGAACACGACGCCGGTCACCGGTCGCGTGGTGAGCGCCACCCTCGCCACGAGGCCCGGCGCGGTGGCGGTCGATATAACGTATGAGCCACGGGTGTCCCCCTGGTTGAGGCAGTACGAAGAGAGCGGTTGTCGAGTGGCGAATGGTCTTGCGATGTTGGCGTACCAGGCCGCTCGCCAGCTCTCGTGGTGGTTCGAGGTGCCCATTGACGGAGCCGCGCTGCTCGGAGCGATCCGGTGAGTGACACCCTCGCGGCGATCACCTCGCGGATCCGCGGACGTGAGTCGCTCGACCGCAGCCTCTTCGCGGGACTGGTCGCCCTGGGGCTGATCGGGGTGGTGATGATCTACTCCGCGACGCGCACCGCACTGGTGAACGCCGGGTACAACCCCCACTACTACCTCGAGCGCCAGGGCATCTTCGTGGTCGTCGGCATCGTGGTCATGTACGTGATCTCGCGCGTGGACTACCGACGCCTCGAGATCCTCGCCACGCCGCTCTACGTGGTCTCGCTCTTCGCCCTCGCCGGGGTCTTCGTCGCGGGCCAGAGCGCGCTCGGCGCCCAGCGCTGGTACAACCTCGGGTTCATCCAGGTCCAGCCGAGTGAGTTCACCGTGCTCGTGCTCATACTCACCGTCGCGACCTACACCCAGCGGCGCGCGGACGGCCTGACGATGTACGACGTCGTGCGGATCCTCGTGATGGGGGGAACGCCGCTGCTGCTGATCGTACTCCAGCCCGACCTCGGCA
>JAKBCT010000101.1 GCA_021807655.1 Actinomycetes bacterium
CCAGATCGGCCTAGCGGTGAACGTTTGTGTAAGAGCACTCTCAGATTGGTGCTTTAGCGTACGTAGCACCCTGGGTCGTGTAGCGAGGGGTAGTTACCTCCACGTCGCGACGAAAGGTTCGTCGCGACGCCGCCACGATTGGTAAAAGCGGTGTGGTATACATTGGCCATCATCGTTGACTTCGACCGGGAGTGTGACGTGATTTAAGGGGGATGTATGTCGGCTACTTATAACGACGCGAAGTTGATCGTGGCGTTGATGCGATGGGGCACCGAAATGGGCTTCGATGACGCGTTACAAGAAATTTTCTCCGACTCCTTTGACAGCGAGGATGGTTCGGCCGAGAGCGCGGCGGCGCGCAAGGTACTGAACTTCGGCGAAACCGCTGGGAGTTTCGTCAAGCACGGCGTTCTCGACCCCAACTTGCTGACCGACCTGTTGGGATTTGGTGCGATGTGGCGCAAGGTCAGCGCGCGGGCGTTGTTTATGCGCGACCAGATGGGCGAGCCCCGCTTGTACGAGCACTTCGAAGCGTTAGCAGCGAAGTCGACGAGTTGATTCTCGCCTCGGCGCGATGAACCTGGGACGTGACGCACCGCCGGGCACGGGCCCTGGGCGACTAACGTTGCCAGTCAACATCTGGCGCACGAGTGCGCCACGACCAGTCCACGGGCGCCTCACGAGGCGCCAGCCAACGAACGTGGCGGGCTCGCTAGTACGGGGGATGAAGCGGTGAGTCTCATACGCAACGAGTTGCAATCATCCAAAGTCGCGATGTCCCACGTCTTCGCCAACGTCGCCCTTCGGCGTATCTTCTACGCCTTCGCGGGCTCGCTCATCGGCGACGGCGTCTTCGCCCTCAGTGCGGTCGTCTTCGTGTACCGCTCCGGTGGACCAACGGCGGTTGGTGAGGTGGCGGTCGCTCGGTACGTCGCGATCGCACTCGCGGCACCATTTACCTCCACGTTCGCTGACGAGTACAACCGCAAGCTCGTGATGGTGGTCTCCGACGTGGTCCGTCTGGCCCTGGTGGTGGTGGCCGCGTCGCTGGTCGGCCTCCACGCCTCCAAGTGGTACGTCTATTTGCTCATCGTCCTGGTCGGGATGGCGGGCACGGCGTTTCGTCCGGCGCAGGCGTCGATCCTTCCCACGCTGGCGCGAAGTGACGATGAAGTGGCGGGGGCGAACGTCGTGTCGAGCACCATCGAGAGCGTTGGCTTCTTCGCAGGCCCGGCGTTAGCGGGTTTCTTGTTGGCCTTTACGAACGTGAGCACGGCCTTCGCCTTCGACGCGGCGACGTTCGTGTGGTCCGCCCTGCTGGTGCTGTCGGTTCACCCGCCCGCGAGCGACGAGCGTTACGAAGGGTACGTTGCGCCCAACGCGGAGCACTCGGAGGCAGCGTCGATCCACGCCGAGAGTTTTCTCACCCGAGCGATCCACGGGTTTCGGATCATTCGCGCCGACCGCAACGTTTTGACCTTGGTGGTGCTCTACGTGCTCCAGTGCATCGTCGCGGGGGCATCGGCGGTCTTCACCGTCGCCATCGCGCTACGACTGTTGCACATTGGCAGTTCCGGGTTGGGTCTCATGGAGTCACTGCTCGGCATCGGCGGGCTGGTGGGCGGTGTCGTGGCACTGATGCTGATGGAACGCGCCCACCTGGCGACTGACTTCGCGCTCGGTGTGATCGTCTGGGCGGCACCGCTGCTGATCATTGCGGTTGCCCCCAACCTCGCAGCGGCCCTCGTGTCCATGTGGCTGATCGGTCTCGCGAACTCGGTCGTTGACGTCAACGCCATCACCGTACTGCAGCACATTGTGCCCAACGAGCGACTAGGGCGTGTGCTGGGGGCACTGGAGGCGAGCGAAGTCGCGGGCATGGCCCTGGGCTCCTTGGCGATGACGGTGTTGATCCACTGGACGGGACTGCGCCTCGGCCTCGCCCTCATCGGCATCGTGATCACGGCCGCCGTCTTGCCGGGTTTACCCACCATGCGTCGGATCGATCGCGACTACTTCGCCAATGGCGTGGTCCATCGACCGACGAGCTCAAACGGACCTCGTCACCTGCATCACCTTCGCTGGCGCCACACGCGATAAGCGCCGAAGCTGCGCGCATCGCGCCCAGCGACGCGCAAGGTCGACGTGCCAACGCAGACCGGGGCATGTTCGCTGAGCGAGTCGTTCGGCGCTCCTGGGACGCCAGTTGGCGTCGCGCTAATGCACCGCGTAACAGCCGGTAGGCGGCGTGGGGGTGCCGACGTTGCCCACCGACGCGACGCCGCTGCGCGGCGTGACCACGACGTTGGCGCCATTCCAGCCAATGGCGTAGGCGCCGTTCCCCGTTGGCCACGACTGCAGGAAGGGACCCCCGCTGAGCGTGGCGGTCGCCCACGCGGTGCCCGAGGGCGGGTTGGCTCCCGACACCGCGCGGTAGTCACTGATCGCGGTCTCGACCGAGGTGAAGTCGGCTCGACAGGCGGTGACCACCGCCAAGTGCAGCACGCTCGAGAGTGGTTGACCAGTGGTCGGTGTCGCCGAGGGTGCAGTCGAGGTGCCGGTGACCACGGGAACCGTGGCCGACGGTGACACGAGAAAGTTCACCGCGACGTACGCGAGGATTCCGAGAATGATGAGTGACACCAGCATGCCGACCAACGAGACGCCGGCGCTGTCAACCTCGGCGCAACGCCAGCCAAGTCCCGGTGCGTGTTTGCTGTCGCGCTCGGTCGCCTCGTACGTCACCGTGGCACCATGCTTCATCGCGCACCGACCAGTGGCCGGCCGTCGGCGCTGCGACGTACGTGTTGAGCGGGCAGGCACTCGTCGTTCTCCTGGTCGATTCGCCACGACGGGTCGACGTCGTGACCGTGATCGAGCCGTCGTTCCGCGCAGCCACCCATGAGTTCCAGTGGTGGGCGGAACGTGACGCTGGCGGTGAGCGGGGTGAGGCCAGCAACCGGTGCGTGCTGCGGTCGTAGGAAAGCGACCAGCGACGCGACGGCAACCAGGGCGACGATTCCCGCGATCAACCCGCGTAACAAGAACGGCGTCATGGGGGCAACTCTACGGCGCCCAGT
>JAKBCT010000102.1 GCA_021807655.1 Actinomycetes bacterium
CACGCCGATCTGGAGGACCTCAATCTCGAACGCGACGTCCACCACGAAAAGGCGCGGCTCGAGCCGCGCTGGAGCGAACTCGTCTACGACGGAATGTGGTTTTCGCCGCTCAAGGAGGCCATTGACGCCTTCGTGGCCGAGACGCAGCGCCACATCTCCGGGGACGTACGCCTGCGTTTCGAAGCGCCCGGTGTCATGCGGATCATTGGTCGGCGCAGCGACGAGGCACTCTACGACTACGGTCTGGCGACCTACGACGCGGCCGACACGTTCCGCCACGCGGATTCCGAGGGGTACGTTCGCATCTATGGTTTAGGCGTGAAGACTTGGGCGGCCCGACAAGGGGCGAAGAACACGGTGCCACGCTCGAAATGACGCTGTGGCACGGTCGCTTCGAGTCGTCAATGGCGAACTCGCTGTGGCAGCTCTCCGAGAGCTACCCCTTCGACCACGTGCTCTATCACCACGACATCGTTGGCTCGCGGGCCCACGTGAGAGGACTACTGGAGGCGGGCCTGCTCTCTTCCGATGAGGAGCGGGTCCTGCTCGGCGCGCTGGAGGACGTGGAGGGTGAGTTCGATCGTGGGGTCTTCGTGCGCGCCGGAGGCGACGAAGACATCCACATGGCCATCGAGCGGCGCGTCACCGAGATCGCCGGCGCGACCGGTGCGAAGTTGCACACGGCTCGAAGCCGGAACGATCAGGTGGCGACGACCGTTCGTCTGTACGTTCGTGACGCCCTCGTCGATGTAGCGGGGCGGGTGTTGGCGCTGGCCGAGACCCTCTTCGCAATCGGCGAAGGCGACCCCGACCGGTACCTACCCGGGTACACCCATCTCCAGCGGGCCCAACCCGTATTGCTCGCTCACCACCTCGGCGCTCACGCGTGGGCCCTGACGCGCGACATCGACCGACTCCTCGACACCCGCCGTCGACTCAACGTTTCACCACTCGGGGCGGGTGCCGTCGCCGGCACGTCGCTGCCGATTGATCCCGGCACGACGGCCGCGCTGATGGGGTTCGACCGGGCATTCGCGAACTCGATGGACGCGGTGAGCGACCGGGACTTCGTGGCCGAGACCCTCTTTGACGTCGCGCTACTCGGCGTCCACCTCTCACGGATGGGCGAGGAGCTCGTGCTCTGGACGAGCGCCGAGTTTGGTTTCGCGACGCTGGGAGACGCGTTTACGACCGGTTCGTCGATGCTGCCCCAGAAGAAGAACAGCGACGTCGCGGAGCTCGCGCGGGCCAAGGCGGGCCGCTTCATTGGCAATCTCACGTCGCTGCTCGTCGTCTTAAAGGGTCTCCCACTCGCGTACAACCGGGACCTCCAGGAGGACAAAGAACCACTCTTTGACTCCTTGCGCAACGTCACGCTCGTGCTCGACGCGTTGCGCGGAACGTATGAATCAATGCGGTTCAATGACGACGTCGCCGCTCGCGCGGCCAACGATCCCTACCTCGCGGCGATCGACATCGCCGAGCGATTGGTCGAGACTGGGATCCCGTTCCGCGAGGCCCACGAACTCGTCGGAGCGGCGGTGGGTGAGTCCATCAGATCGAACCGCCCGTTCCCCGATGTGGTGGCCGAGACGCCCGCTCTCGCCCAGTTCGTCGGCGTCTTCGCGCCGCAAGAGACCTTGCGAAGCCGACGGTCTCGTGGCGCGTCTGGGCCCGTTGCCTGGCCGACGCAGGCCGAGTCGTGGCACCGGGTGGCGGCTGACCTCCACCGCCGTTTGCGCGAAGTCGGCGGTGATCGCGCCGAGGGGCGTGAGTGAACGTTCGACCGGTCACGTCGTTGCATCCCAACGGACAGCGGGTGCGAGACGCCCTCGACGCGTTGGGCATCACCAGTGCGATCGTCGAGACACTTGATCCGTCGCCGACCGCGGCGGCGGCAGCGGCCCAGCTCGATATCGACGTCGGCCAGGTGGCCAACTCACTGATTTTTGACGTCGACGGCGAACCCACGTTGGTCATGACTTCCGGTTCGCACCGGGTTGACACCCACCGCCTCGCGCAATTCCTCGGCGCGAGCGAAGTACGCCGACCCGACGCGGCCTTCGTGCGCACGCACACGGGCCAGCCGATCGGTGGCGTCGCCCCCGTGGGCCACGGCTCCCCTCTGCGAACGGTTGTCGACACGACGCTCGCGCGCTGGCCCACGGTGTGGGCGGCGGGCGGACATCCGCACTACGTCTTTGCCACGTCCTTTGACGAACTGATCCGCATGACAGGTGGCGTCGCCTTCGACGTTGGCGCAGACTGAACGAGTCCCGAGGCGTCGGTCACTCGCGCCAGACGCATCACAGCGGACCCCGGTTCGTGTGCTGTAGCCCAGCGCGAACACGCTGTCACCCTCGACGGCTCACCTCAACGATCCCGAGCGGGCGACGTCGGCCGTAGCGACGCAGGCGTCCCTGCGGGGGGCATGGGCAGGACGGTTCGACGCCATCAGCCCGGCGCCCGTGACACCACGTCGAAACCTGAAGGGTGCCGGTGCGTCCCGTACGAGGTCGCAATCACCGCGACAGCAACGCCCGATCACAAAAAACTCCCCGAAATGCACTTTTGGCTCTGGGGCACTTGCTACACTGGTCTTCCTGTCAGAGACGCCGGTCACGCGATTTGCACGCGACCGTAACGCGCTGGTAGGGTAGGTATCCCGCAGCCGGGAGGTTTACGGCGGCGGAAACAGGAGAAATCCTGTTGGTGTACTTCGCACCTCCGACTTCGGTCGTGTGCGATGTCGCTCCTTGAAAACGGAAGAACGAGAGCCAAAAGCCAGTACGGGCGACGATGGACGGATCTAACCGGACGCGTCGTTCGTCAAAAAGAAGTAGGCAGTGGAATCCACCCCGTGGAGGAAGCTGTTGTCGAATGGATATTAGAGTCATCCATTCGGCTCTCTGATTCGTAGGGGAAACCCGAAAGATCTTGATGGAGAGTTTGATTCTGGCTCAGAATGAACGCTGGCGGCGTGCTTAATACATGCAAGTCGAACGGAATCCAAGGAGCTTGCTCCGAAAGATTTAGTGGCGAACGGGTGAGTATCACGTGAGCAACCTGCCCC
>JAKBCT010000018.1 GCA_021807655.1 Actinomycetes bacterium
GACCGCCCAGAATCACCGAGCGACTCGGGGTAGATTCAGCGTTAGTCCAGTGACTGATGAACAGGTGGTCGCAAAACGTGGCGAGAACTCTGTCACGCGGTACCACCAACGAGGAGTCAATGGCTCACGCGAAGTCGTGAAAGTTCTTGGCAAGACTGGAAGCAAAGTCGATGAGCACGCGCAGGTTGAACGGTACGAGTGTCAGTCGCGAAATGCTCCGACCCTCTATTACCAAGCGGCCAACAACTTACGCGCGACTCGTTCGGTTGAACTCCAACGAGAACAAGAGGGGATGCAAAATGAAGTACCTGACAACTTCATTCCACTGGCAGGAAATTTCGTCGAGCGGTCGCAGGTGGAAAAGTGTCGACAGGCGTGCGATAACCGCAGGTTGCCTACTTGACTCGGCTCATGATCTCCTGGTGGTTACCAACGAAAGCGCGGGAGCATGACATGAAGAACTGGACCGTCGGTTTGCCATTCTCGCGTTCTCACCGATTCGAAACGCCACAACGAGTCTTGGGTGCGCGACGACATACGTCGAATCGACGCCACATTCGAATAGGCGCACTCGCCGTCATGCTTGCGCTGGGCGCTGGTTCATCGGTGGCGGCCGCCGGAATTCGAAGTGCCAGTACGTACTTTCTGTCGTCGGGTTCAACGATCCAAATGTCTGGTGACCGAATCCACAAGGACGTCAGTTATGTCTTCACGCTTGTCAACGGGAACGCACGGAAAGTATTCGTTCGCGGAATCGGACGGAGCGGACCCGGCCTGGAACTTCTCGTTCCTCGTGGCTCCGGGACAACGATGAGACTGGATCCTCCGTCGGGACCGGGAACAACGCACACGGTTCCGGCGCACAAGTCAATACGTTTGACCGTGTGGTTCCACGTCAGTGATTGCTCCACGGTTCCACGAGGATCGTGGCCACTCACGATGGATGTCGCGTGGAGTCCTGGGAAGTGGAACCGGGTGGGCTTGCAGATGACCAGTGGACTTTCCGTGCAGTGGCAGAAATCCCTTGCCAATCTGGTTTGCCCGTAACTCAGTTCGGATCCCGTGTATCGGCCGTGCGGGACGACGTATGAGCGCAAGCCACGATCGTCTGCCGTTCCTCATGGTGCCTTGACCGCCAGTTGTGAAAGATCGTTCTCCCGTAGGCGGGAAATTCGACCAATCCCCTCCAGCCAGCCAGTGGCCCAGCGATTGGGAAACGGTTGGTCGCTTACGCACCTCTATTCGCCTCGAGCAAGATCCGGGTGGCGCCCAGTGATCCCACCCGGGCGGTTCGCCCGGCGGTCGAGAATATTGCGCCGCACGTGCGCATAGACATGACGCACCGAATCGTTCGCTCTCGGTCGGGCGACGTTCTGCTCGATCGGCGTCGCGCCATTTCGGCGAGACGCCTCGTTATCGATGACGTTGGCAATCAATCCCGACTTCGGTCAGGCATCACTCAGTCGGTGTCCCCGCCCGAGACTTCCGACACCTTCTGCTTGCCGGCCGACACGAAGGGCATCATGGCGCGCAACTTCTTGCCGATGTCCTCGATCGGGTGCTTCTTACCGACCTCGCGCAGCTCACGGTAGCGCGGGCGGCCGATCTCGTTCTCCTTGATCCACTCGGCGGCGAAGGTGCCGTCTTGGATCTCGGTGAGCACCTTCTTCATCTCGGCCTTCACCTGGCTCGTGATGATCCTCGGCCCGCGGGTCAGGTCGCCGTACTCGGCGGTGTCCGACACCGAGAAGCGCATGCCGGTGATCCCCTCTTCGTACATCAGGTCCACGATCAGCTTGAGCTCGTGCAGACACTCGAAGTAGGCGCTCTCGGGCTGGTAGCCCGCCTCGACGAGCGTCTCGTACCCGGCGGTCACCAGAGCGCTCACGCCGCCGCAGAGCACGGCCTGCTCGCCGAACAGGTCCGTCTCGGTCTCCTCGGTGAAGGTCGTCTCGAGCACCCCGGCGCGGGTCGCGCCGATGCCGTGGGCGTAGGCGAGGGCGATCGCGTGCGCCTGACCGGTGGCGTCCTGGTGGACGGCGATCAACGACGGCACGCCGCCGCCCTCGACGTAGGTTCGCCGCACCAGGTGACCGGGGCCCTTGGGCGCCACCATCGCGACGTCCACGTCAGCGGGCGGCGTGATGAGGTCGAAGCGGATATTGAAGCCGTGGGCGAACAGCAGGCACTTGCCGGCCGACAGGTGCGGCGCGACCTCGAGGTCGTAGATGCGCTTCTGCTCGGTGTCGGGTAGCAGCATCATGATGATGTCGGCCTCGGCGACGGCGTCGGCGATGCCGAGCACCCGCAGGCCCGCCTCTTCGGCCTTGAAGACCGACGAGGACTCCGGACGAAGACCCACCCGCACGTCCAGTCCCGAATCGTGGAGGTTCAGCGCGTGCGCGTGGCCCTGGGAGCCGTAGCCGAGGATCGCGATCTTCTTGCCCTCGAGGATCTCGGGGTGGGCGTCGCCTTCGTAGTACATCGTGGTCATGGTCCTATCCTTCTAGTGTTCGACGGTGGCCGGAGTGCTTCGGCCAAGTCTAGGGAGTGCGACGCGACCCGTTCGGTGTAGTTCGACCTCGGCGAAGGCCTCGAGGGCTCGTTCGAGGTCGTCGCACGCGCTCGGCGTTCCGGCCAGCATGACCGTGACCGCACCGGGATCCACGTCGACGATGGCCGCACCCGCGTTGCCGAGCGTGTCGAGCAGCGAGGTCCGGTTCGCCACGTCGGTCTTGATCGTCGCGAGCAGCAACTCGCGTTCGACGGCCTCGCGGGGGGCGATGTCGGAGATGGCGACGACGTTCACCAACTTGTCCAACTGGCCCACGATCTGTTCGAGGGGCGTCGACTCGGCGTCGACGACGATGGTCACCCGCGAGAACCGGGCGTGGCTCTCCGACGGCGCGACGGCCAGTGAGTAGATGTTAAAGCCGCGCCGGGCGAACAGCCCGGCGATGCGCGCGAGCACGCCCGACTTGTTCTCGACCAGCACCGAGAGGATGTGGTGACGCACCGGGGAGTGGACCGGCTCGCCGGCGAAGGGCTCGGGAACGTTCATCGCGCACCGCCGCGCTGGCTGGGGTGCACCAGGATGTCGTCGTTGGAGACGCCGGCGGGCACCATCGGGAAGACCTTCTCGGTGCTATCGGTGCGAAAGTCGATCACGACGGGCACGTCGTTGATCTGATTGGCCTCGTCGATCACGTCGTTCATCTCCTTCACGTTGGTCGCGCGCAGGCCCACGCAGCCCATCGCCTCGGCCCACTTGACGTAGTCGGGCAGGTCCGGCGAGAGGTAGACCTCGCTATATCGCTCGTCGTAGAACATCTCCTGCCACTGGCGGACCATGCCGAGGTAGGCGTTGTTCAAGATCGCCACCTTGATGGGAATCCCCTCGGAGCGCGCCGTGACGAGCTCTTGAGCGGTCATCTGGAAGCACCCGTCGCCGTCGATGCACCACACGGTCCGGTCCGGTCGTCCGACCTTGGCGCCGATCGCGGCGGGGACGCCGAAGCCCATGGTCCCCGCGCCACCGGAGTTGACCCACGTGTTGGGCTCTTCGAAGGGCCAGTGCTGGGCCGTCCACATCTGGTGCTGGCCGACGCCCGAGGCGACGATCGTTCCCGCCGGCGCCGTTCGGGCGATCGACTCGATGACGTGTTGGGGCCGCAGTGGCCCGTCGACCTCGGGTTCGTCGTAGACCAGGGGGTAACTCGCCTGCCAGGAGCGGATCTCGCGCCACCAGCCGTCGAGGCCCTTCGGGGTCGCGCCCGCGGCGTCAAAGGCGCGCAGCGCCGAGGCGACGTCGCTCTGCAGGGCGACGTCCGGCCGACGGATCTTGCCGAACTCGGCGCGGTCGATGTCGACGTGGATCACCTTCGCGTCGGGCGCGAAGGACGCGATCTTGCCGGTGACCCGGTCGTCGAAGCGCGCGCCCAGGGTGATCAACAGGTCACTGCGCTGGATGGCGGTCACCGCGGCGTAGACGCCGTGCATCCCGGGCATGCCCAGGTGCTGGTCGTGGGAGTCCGGGAAGACGCCGCGGGCCATGAGCGTGGTCACCACGGGGATGCGCGTGCGCTCGGCGAAGGCGAGCAATTCGCCCGACGCGCGGGACTTGAGGGTCCCGCCGCCGACGTAAAGCACCGGCCGCTCGGACCCGTTGATCATCGCCACGCAGCGCGCCACGGCCGACTCGTCCAACTCGACCGTCGGGCGATAGCCCGGCAGGTCGAACTCCTCGACCCCCGCCGGGTACCACCACTCCATCGTGGACTGCGCCACGTCCTTGGGCACGTCAATCAGCACCGGACCGGGCCGTCCCGTGGTCGCGAGGTGGAAGGCCGCCGCCACCGCGCGCGGCAGCTCGTGGGCCGACTGGACGAGGAAGTTGTGCTTGGTCACGCCCATCGTGATGCCGGTGATGTCGCACTCTTGGAACGCATCCAGGCCGATCGAACTGGTCGCGACCTGGCCGGTGATCACGACGAGCGGTGTCGAGTCCATGTGCGCGTTCGTGATCGGCGTGACGATGTTGGTCGCGCCCGGACCGCTCGTGACCATCGCGACCCCCGCGCGACCGGTCGCCATCGCGTACCCCTCGGCCATGTGACCGGCCCCCTGCTCGTGGCGCACCAGGATGTGGCGGATCGACGAGTCGAGCAGCGGGTCGTATACGGGCAGGATCGCGCCGCCGGGCAGGCCGAAGATCGTGTCGACCCCCTGCTGTTCGAGGCTCTTGATGAGGGCTTGCGCGCCTGTGAGTTCCACGATTCCTACTTCCGTCGATATAAAGAAAAAAGCCTCCCGATTGGGAGGCTTCCGGTGAACGCGTGTACGTGACTACCGGTGCCTATCCCCTACTACTACCAGAATCAGGCGGCCCGTGGTCACGGTCCAATCTAAGCACACCGGCGACACCGACACAAGACGGCCCCGGGTTCGCCCGCGTCCAGCGAGCGCCGGGGCCGTGGCGTCGAACGCGTCAGACCGGTCAGCGTGACGTCACCGCACCGGTTTCGGCCCCCTGGACCAGTCGGGCGAACTTCTCCAAGACCCCGGTCGTGTACCGGGGCACGAACGGTGCTCGGCGCTCGGCGCGCGCCGCGAGGACCGCGTCGTCGACGAGCAGATCGATCGTGTTGGTCGTCACGTCGATCTCGATGACGTCGCCGTCTTCAACGAGGCCGATCGGCCCCCCGTCGAGCGCCTCGGGCGCCACGTGGCCCACGCAAAAACCGTGGGTGCCGCCACTGAATCGTCCGTCGGTGACGAGTGCCGAGTCACTGCCGCGGCCCACGCCCTTCATCGCGCCGGTGACCGCGAGCATCTCGCGCATGCCCGGACCGGACTTCGGGCCCTCGTAACGAATGACCACCACGGTCTCGGGCTCGATCTCACCGGCGAGGATCGCGGTCATCGCCGCGTCCTCACCGTCAAAGACCCGCGCGGTGCCTCGAAAGTGCAGGTTGTCAATG
Organism: Actinomycetes bacterium; assembly: GCA_021807655.1. Next base: position 5,481 of record JAKBCT010000018.1, read on the forward strand.
CCCGCGACTTTCACGACGGCGCCCTTGGGCGCGAGCGAACCGCGCAGCACCGCGATGCCGCCGCGGTCGTGGATCGGGTGGTCGACGTCGTGGATGACCTCGCCGTCGGGTCGCCGGGCGGCGAAGGCCTCGAGGCTCGTGGCCATGGTCTCCCCCGAAACGGTCATCACGTCGCCGTGCAGCAGGCCCCGCTCGAGCAGGTGCGCGAGCACGACCGGCACCCCGCCGATCTCGTCGATGTCGCTCATGTGATATTTGCCGTGCGGCTTGGTGTCGGCGATGTGGGGTACGCGCGCGGCGATCGTGTTGAAGTCGTCGAGCTCGAGTGGCACGCGCGCCTCGTGGGCGATGGCGAGCAGGTGCAGCACCGCGTTCGTCGAACCACCGAGGGCCATCACCACCGCGATGGCGTTCTCGAACGCCTCGCGGGTCATGATCTGGCGGGCGGTGATCCCACGGTCGAGCAGGTTCACCACGGCCAGTCCCGAGTCGTAGGCGTACTGGTCGCGTCGCGGGTCGATCGACGGCACGCTCGCGCTGCCGAGCAGCGACATGCCGAGCGCCTCGCCGACGCTCGCCATCGTGTTGGCCGTAAACATCCCCGCGCAGCTACCCTCGCCGGGGCACGCCGCGAGTTCGATCTCGCGCAGTTCGCCGTCGCTCATCGAGCCGACCGCGTTCGCACCGACCGCCTCGAACACCGACGTGATGTCGAGCGACTGGCCGTGGTGATGGCCCGGCATGATGGTGCCACCGTAGAGGAAGACCGCGGGCACGTCCAAGCGCGCGGCCGCCATCAGCATCCCCGGCAGCGACTTGTCACAGCCCGCGAAGGTCACCAGCGCGTCGAAACGCTCCGCGTGCATCACGGTCTCGACCGAGTCGGCGATGACCTCACGCGAGACGAGCGAAGCGCGCATTCCCTCGTGACCCATCGAGATACCGTCGGAGACCGCGATGGTGACGAACTCGAAGGGCACGGCCCCCGCGTCGCGCACCGCGACCTTCGCGCGCTTGGCCAGTCGGTCGAGCGGCAGGTTGCACGGCGTCACCTCGTTCCAGCTCGACGCCACGCCGATCTGAGCCTTGACCATATCGTCGTCACCCAAGCCCATGGCGCGCAACATCGCGCGCGCGGGCGCGCGGCCCTTGCCGAGGGTGACGTCGGTGCTACGGGGGGTGGGATGGGTCGTCATGGTGGCAGTCTACGAAATGCGCCGCGGCTTACCCAGCCGGCGCGTAGAGGTCCACTGTCTCGCCGGGTGCGAGCAGCTCCACCCAGGTCTGACCCGGTCGAAGCGCGATGACCTTGCCGCTTGACGTGCGGTACGCCGTCGCCCGGGCCACGCCCGAGCGGAACCACGAGCCTCGCTGGAGCCGTCCATCGCTCAGCACCATGGCGGGACCGTGGCCGACGAGGTCGGCCTCGGCCCCCATCGCGCCCACCCCACCGATGTAGTTGACCTGCATCACGATCACGTTGACCGGCGAGACGCGCGCGCCGCTCGCGGTGACGTCGGGCGCGCCGAAGATCGACCGGTCCCAGGAGCCGGTCTGGGCGTTCCAGTCGTAGTGGACCGCGTAACCGGCGGGGAAGTTGACGGTGAAGGCGCCGACGGGGGCGCCGATCGGTGGGGCGCTCTTGGCGACGTACGTGAAGATCGGGTGCGGCGGTACTGGCCGGCCGGCCATCGCCATCAGCTTCACCGGGTTCAGCAGCAGGTTGTGGGGGGCGTAGCGCGCCGGATCGCGGTACATCGCCGATCCCGCCGTCGCCTCGTCGTAGCGCTCGACCGGCGCCGTCGCGATGCTCGCGAGCGCGTACGCCGCGCCGCCGGAGAAGGCGAAGATCCCCTTCAGGGGGAACACGATCTCGCGGTCGGTGCGACGCACCGACCGCACCGGGCCCACGACCGGCGGCAGGTGCGAGTTGAATACGGCCGCGAGGCGCGTGATGCCGCCTTCGACGATCTCCTCGTAGACGACGTCGGCCTCGTTGATCCCGAACTGGGGGTGAGCCATCGGGGTGTTATCGATCTTCACGGTCAGCGCCGAGCGACGCATCGACACCGCCGTCGGGTCGGGTAGTCCCGTCAGCGGCGCCACGCGGCGGTGGCGCGCGAGCGCTCGCTCATGGACGGCTGCGCGGCCCGGTCGCCCCGACGCGGCGCCGGCGACCGGCGCGATCGTCAACGAGGCGGCGAGTACCAGTGCCACGCGTCGTGAACGAGACGGCCGGTGGGATCTCATGGTCTAGCGCCGAGCGTTCAACTCGGCGATGACGGCCTTGCCGTTGGCTCGGCCCTTGGTTTCACGCATCACGAGTCCGATGAAGAACTGAGCCAGCTTGTCGTCGCCATCGCGAAAGCGCCCCCACTCGTCGGGGTGGGCGTCGATCAGTGTCGAGACGACGTCACCCAGCGAGTCGGCCGACAGTTGCTCGAAGCCCCGGGCCGCGGCGATCGACACCGGATCGCCGCCCGACGCGAGCAGATCGACGAGGACGGACTTCGCCTGGGTCGCCGAGAGCCGACCGCTCGCCTCCATCGCCACCGTCGCCACGAACGCGGCCTCGGTGAGTTTTGAGACGTCGTCCGCGCCCGCGAGTTCGTTGGCGACGCGCGCCACCGCCACGGCGACGTCGCCGCCGGCGGCGGCCGTCGCGTGAACGTAGCGCTCGAGCCCGAGGTCGATGACGACGTCGATCGCGTCTCGCTGGGCGTCATTCACCCCACCGAGCAGCGCCACGACCGCGGCCCGACGCTCGGCCGGCATCGGGCCCAGCGAATCGGCCACGCGCCGTTGCCACGCGGCGTCGGGCGCCAGGTCGACGAGGTCGGGTTCGCGGAAGTAGCGATAGTCCTCGGCCTCTTCCTTGACGCGCATCGTCGAGGTCGCCCCCACCGTCTCGTCCCAGTGGCGCGTCTCTTGACGAACGACGCCGCCACCCTCGATGAGCACCACCTGACGCTCCGCTTCGAACTCGATCGCGCGTTGGAGGCTGCGAAGCGAATTGAGGTTCTTGATCTCGCACCGGGTTCCGAACGGGGCGCCGGCGTGACGGACCGAGACGTTGGCGTCGATGCGCATCGACCCCTCCTCCATCCGCCCGTCGGAGGCACCCGTCGCGATCAAGACCCCGCGCAGTTCGCTCGCGTAGAGGCGGGCCTGGGCGGAGGAACGGATGTCGGGCCCCGAGACGATCTCGACCAGCGGCACGCCGGACCGGTTGTAGTCCACGAGTGACCGGTCGGCGCCATGGATGCGTCCGCTCGCGCCCAGGTGCGTCGACTTACCCGTGTCCTCTTCGAGGTGAGCGCGTTCGATACTCACCCGAGACCCATCGGGCAGGTCGAGGTAGCCGCCGGCGTTGATCGGCAGGTCGTACTGGGAGATCTGGAAGTCCTTGGGCATGTCGGGGTAGAAGTAGTTCTTGCGGTGGAAGGTCGACGGCGCGATCGTGGCGTGCAGCGCCATGCCGATCGCCATCGCCATCGAGACCGCCCGTTCGTTCAACACCGGCAGTGACCCGGGCAGGCCCAGGCAGACCGGACAGACGTTGGTGTTCGCCTCGGCGCCAAAGACGTTGGCGCAGCCACAGAACATCTTCGTGGCGGTACGCAACTCGGTGTGGACCTCGAGGCCCACCACCATCTCCCAGTCGTCAGGTAACGTCATGATCCTCGCTCCGCGTCTTCGAGCACCTGGGCGGCCGCGAGGAGTTGGGCTTCGCTGCGGCCCGGTCCGAGCAACTGCACGCCGATCGGCAGGTCGGCCTCGCCGCGGCCGAAGGGAACCGAGAGCGCGGCCTCACCGGCGAGGTTGGTCGGAATGGTGAAGACGTCCGACAGGTACATGGCCATCGGGTCGTTCGTCTTGGAGCCGAACGTGAAGGCGACCGAGGGCGTCGTGGCCCCGAGCAGCAGGTCGACCTCGTGGTACGCGCGCTTGAAGGCGTCGCGCATCTGGGTGCGGACCTTGAGCGCCTGGCCGTAGTACGCGTCGTAGTACCCCGCCGACAGCGCGTACGTGCCGAGCATGATCCGCCGTTTGACCTCGGCGCCGAAGCCCGCCGTGCGGGTCGCCTCGTTCATCGCGGTGACGTCCTGCGCGTCGACGCGCAGTCCGTAGCGCACGCCGTCGTAGCGAGCGAGGTTGCTCGACGCCTCGGCCGGTGCGATGAGGTAGTACGCGCTGAGCCCGAGGCGCAGCTCGGGGATGGACAGTTCGACGACGGTCGCGCCGCCGTCCACGAGCACGGCGGCGGCGCGCTCGACGGCCGCCACGATCTCGGCGTCGGCGCCGTCGATCAGCTCGCGCACGAGGCCGACCCGCTTTCCCGCCACGCCGTCGCGAAGGTGCGCGACGAGACTCGGCGCCGGTTCGGGCAGGGACGTCGAATCCATCGGATCGTGGCCCGCGATGACCTCGAGCAGCAGGGCCGCGTCGGCGACGTTCGTGGCGAAGGGACCGATCTGATCGAGTGAACTCGCGAAGGCGATGAGTCCGTACCGCGAGACCAACCCGTAGGTGGGTTTCACCCCGACGATGCCACAGAGCGCGGCGGGCTGGCGGATCGACCCGCCGGTGTCGCTGCCGAGCGCGAGCGGTGTCATGGCCGCGGCCACGGCCGCGGCCGAGCCGCCCGATGAGCCGCCGGGCACCCGGGTCGGGTCGAGGGGGTTACGCGTCGGACCGAAGGCGGAGGTCTCGGTCGACGAACCCATCGCGAACTCGTCGAGGTTGGTCTTGCCCACCGCGACGGCGCCGGCTCCGATCAGCCGGTCGATCACCGTGGCGTTGTAGGGCGGACGCCATCCCTCGAGGATCCGCGACGAGCAGGTCGTCGGAATCCCGATCTGGCAGAGGTTGTCCTTCAGGGCGATCGGCACCCCGGCGAGGCGTCCCGGGTCGACGCCGCGTTTGACCGCGTCATCGACGCGCGCCGCGGCCGCCATCGCGCCGTCCTCGTCGACGTGTAGGAACACGTTCAACTCGTCGTTGCGCGCCCGGATGGCGCGCAACGACTCCTCGGCGAGCGCCGTCGCGCTCAGCTCGCCTCGGCGCACGCCCTCGGCCATCGTGGTCGCGTTCACGGCGCCTCCCCCATGATGCGCGGCACCGCGAAGCAGCCGTCCTCGGCGTCGGGGGCCGCCGCGAGCACGACGTCGCGCTCCAGACTCGGGCGCACGGCGTCGTCTCGAACCACGTTGATGAGGTCGTAGGGGTGGGCCGTCGCGACGACGTCAGCGAGGTCCAGGGACTGCATGTCCGCCGCGTGATCGAGGATCCGCGCGAGCTGGACGGTGAAGAGGTCGAGCTCCTCGTCGCTCAGACGAAGTCGCGCCAACTTGGCCACGTGGGAAACCTCGGCCCGGGTCAGGCCACTCACGACGCCACCGTCTGGCGGATGAAGTCACGCGTGAGTGACTGCACGACGGGCTGGTCGTGATCGATCGTGGCGACGTGGTAGGAGTTCTCGAGCCACACCCGTTCGATGGGTCCGCGCACCCGCGCCACCAGGTCATCGCCGTTGTCGGCGCTCACCACGTGATCCTCGCGACTCGAGAGCAGCAGACTCGGCGCCACGATCGCGTCGAGCAGTTCATAGACCCCACCGATGCCCTCGAAGAGGCTCTTCGCGCACTGGAGCGGCGTCGCGTCGTAGGCGATCTCGCTCACCCCCTCACGCTTCACGTCCGATCCGATGGCGTCGATCGTGCTGAGTCCCGCGTCGATGAGCTGGTTGAGACCGTCGATCATCTCGGGCGCGGGGGGCTTGACCAGTGGGTTGATGAGCACCAGCGCGCCCACGTCGCGGCGTTGCGCGACGAAGGCGCTGAGTCCGCCGCCCATCGACAGGCCCACGACGGCGACGCGCCGGGTGCGTCCGGCGAGGTCGTCGTAGGCGTCCAGTGCGGCGCCGGTCCAATCGGACCAACTCGTGGTCATCATGTCCTCCACCGACGTCCCGTGACCGGGTAGGCGCGGCAGCGAGACCGTGAACCCGTCGGTGGCGAGGAACTCGGCGAGCGGTCGCATCGAGGAGGGGTTGCCGGTGAACCCGTGCAGCACGAGTACCCCGACGTCGCCCCCGGCGGCCTCGAATGGCTCACAACCGGGGAGAATGGCAGTCGTCATGGTTCACAGACTACCGGCCACGCCGTTGCCCGCCGATGGTCAGGGTGTCGCGGCGAAGTCAGTCGAGCAGGCTCGGGAGTTGAACGGCCAGTTCGGCGACGTCCCAGCGGTCGCCGCGTTCGAGGGTCTGGGTCATCGTCCAGTTCTGGAAGAGACGGACGGTGCCGCCCTGGACGAAGAAGACCCGCCCGGTGGCGGTGCAGTCCGCCATCGCCAGCGTCGCCACCAAGGGCGAGACGTTGGCGGGATCCCACGCGTCAAAGGTCGCCGCGTCGCTCGGCTTGACGACGTAGTCCGCGAGGCCCGGGGTCGACTCGGTCATCCGCGTTCGTGCGGCCGGCGCGATGGCGTTGACCCGCACGCCGTAGCGACCCAACTCCTCGGCGATGATGACCGTGAACGCCGCGATGCCGGCCTTGGCGGCGCCGTAGTTGGACTGGCCGATGTTGCCGAGCAGCCCCGAGGTCGATGACGTGTTGATGACCGACGCGTTGACCGGGTGGCCGGCTTTGGCCCGCTCGCGCCAGTACGTTGCGGCGTGGCGCGTGGGCACGAAGTGGCCCTTCAGGTGCACGTTGATGACGGCGTCCCAGTCGTCTTCCGAGAGGTTCACCAGTACCCGGTCACGCAGGATCCCGGCGTTGTTGACCAGGACATCCAGTTCGCCGTAGGTGTCGAGGGCCGCTTGGATCAGCCGAGCGCCACCCTCCCACTCGGCGACGTTGTCGTGGTTCGCGATGGCCTCGCCACCGAAGGCGCGGATCTCGGCGACCACCTCTTCGGCCGGTGTCGCCGTACTCGATGATCCGTCGAGGGCGCCACCGAGATCGTTCACGACAACCTTCGCGCCTTCGGCGGCGAACAGCAGTGCGTGCTCGCGGCCGATCCCGCGACCGGCCCCCGTGATAATCGCTACGCGACCGTCTAACGCACCCATCGGAACTCCCTTACTCGTCGTTGCCCGATTGTACCGAGACGCCGACGCACCTACCGACGCCAGAAGAACGGTGGTCTCGCGTGGGCGTGGTAGTGGTCGGGGATGTTGCGCATGTGGTCGTCGATCGTCCACTGGCCGACCCCGAGCTCACGGTCCGCCACGGCGGCCAGTCGCTCGTGGAGCTGTCGCTTCAAGTCCTCCGGGGGCGTCGCGTCGTGACTGCGCCACACCACCATCGGTACCAGACAGATCTCGCAGTCCGCGATCCAGCAGAGGTCGTCCTCGGCGTAGCGCGTCGTGATGACTGCCGCCTGGCAGAGTTCGCAGTCCCCGCTCACTTCACGTTGACGATGATCGTGGAGCGGTACGGCACCATCGTGCCCGGCGCGGGAATGGTTGACACGACCGTGGTCCACGTGCCCTTGGCGGAGCCCGGTCCCTTGGTGTGAAAGAAGAGGACCGCCTTCTTGAATGCGGCGAACGTCTGGGCCTGATCCATGCCGATCACGTTGGGCACCGGACGGGGACCAGTCCCGGCGACCGTGCTCGGGGCAACGGCGGTCGTTGTCGTGGTCGAGGTTGTCGTCGGGGTCGTCGCAGTCGGCGCGGTCGTCGAGGTCACCGGTGCGGTAGTCGTCGTGGCCGCGGGACCTTCACTCAGCGCCAGCACGACCTTCACCCCAGCGGGCACGGTCTTGGGGTTCGAGTACCCGTGGTAGATCACCG
>JAKBCT010000103.1 GCA_021807655.1 Actinomycetes bacterium
CTACCCGACAGGCAACGCTGAAAGGCATGTCGCGCCAGTCGCTCGTTACTCTGCCGCCTCCGTTAAACCAAAGTGCGGATTCTCAATGAACCCCACGTAAGAACCGTCGGGCGTAATGACCGCACCAACGATGATGCCGTCACCGACGTCATTAGCGTCCTCCTCGAGTGACGCGCCATCCTCGAGGGCCTGGTCGATCGCGGCCCGTACGTCGTCAACACCCCAGTACGCGTGGGCGTCCCCACCCTCGTCGTCGGGAATGAGGCCGAGTTCGTAGCCACCGACGTCAAAGCCCACGTAGAACGTTTCGTTGAAGTACGGCTCGAAGCCAAGAAACGCGGTCCACCACGCCGCCGACGCGGCGAGGTCCTCCGTTGGGTAGATGACGGTTCGCAGTCCAAGGAGGGTAGCCATGGCCGAATGGTATCGCCCAGTGGTGTCGCGACTGCGTCTTTCACGCGACATTGGACGAGGTGGCAGCTCGTCTACGAGGCACCGCAAGTCTCCACGAAGACCCCGGCACGCGGGCGCAGTTACCTGCGATATGTTCCAAGCACGGTCGACGTGAGTTCCGCAGTCGCGTCCAGCATTCCCTTCCGACCTGACAACAAATGAGATTTCGTGATCCGTTCGCGACATTCGAGAGGGGCCGGAATTTCGAACCTGGCGTGGCGGACCGAGCGGCGCGGTCGGTGCGCTTCAACGTCGCGGAGCGCTCCGTGGGGACCGCCCCGCGCCGTCCGCGTCGGGAGTACGTTGTCATGAGGACGCAACGAATCGAGGTGTCATGGCCACTCGCCACCCCAAGGCCCGTACCGTCGCTCTGCTCGGCCGAACGGGCGTGGGCAAGACGTCACTGCTCGAGGCGATTCTCGTCGCCACCGGCGGCCTCGAACGTCCGGGGCGGGTCGCCGACGGGACGACGATCTGTGGAACGGACCCCGAGGAGCGCAACCACCAGAGTTCGCTCGCCATCGCCATGGCCCCCGTCTGGATCGGCGACGACAAGCTCACGTTGCTCGATACGCCAGGTCTCATCGACTTCTACGGCGAGACCGAGCGAGCCCTCGACGTCGCCGACGTCGCAGTGCTCGTCGTGCACGCCGCTGACGCGGTGCAAAACGACACCTTGGTGCTCTGGCGCATGGCCCGCGAGGCCGGCGTACCCGTCGTCGTGTTCGTGAACGCGCTCGACGCGGAGCGCGCCAACTTCGAGGCGACGCTGCAGTCGCTCGAGCACATGGTCGGTCCGAGCCTCGCGCCGGTGGAACTACCTATCGGCGTCGGTGCCGAATTCACCGGGGTCGTCGATCTGCTCACCAACGAGGCGTTGCGCTACACCAACGCGGGCGTCGAGCACGGTCCCGTACCCGAAGGCATCGCCGACCTCGAACAGCGCGTGCGCGCCAGCTTGCTGGAGGCGATCGTCGTAGGTGACGACACGCTCACCGAGCGCTACCTCGAGGGTGACGAGCCCGACCTCGATGAGCTGGAGACGACCCTGGGCCACCTGATGGCCGAGGGACGCATCGTCCCGGTCGTGCTCGGCTCGGCGATTCGTGGCGTCGGCGTCGACCGGCTCAGCTCGCTGCTCGACGAGATCGCCGAGAGTCGGCCCATTCCCGCCGTTGAGGATGGCGAGCCCGTCACGCTCGCGCGCGACCCCGAAGCCGACGTCGTCCTGCGCGCCTTCAAGGTAATCGTCGACCCCTACGTCGGCCGCATCGTCGTCTTCGAGGTGGTCTCGGGCACCGTGAGCGGTGACCTGAACCTCACCAATACGCGAACCCAGACCGAGGAGCGACTCCACGGCATCGGCTACCTCGTTGGCGCCAAGATCACCCCGACCGATCGCGCCGTGGTCGGCGACGTCATCGCCGTCGCGAAGCTGAGCCACGTGCTGGTCGGTGACATCCTGACCCGACGCGGGCGCAACCTCCAACCGGTTCCCGCCGTGCGACGCACCCCGGCGATGTCGGTCGCGGTGCTGGGTGCCGCGAGCGACGACGAGAAGCTCTCGACCGCGCTGCACCGGCTCGCCGAGGAGGACACCTCTCTCGCCGTGCGCCACGATGCGATCTCGCGGCACCTGGTCATTGACGTCATGGGCGAGATGCACCTTCAGGTCACCCTGGAGCGCCTGCGGCGTCGATTCAGCCTCAGCCTCACCACCGAGACACCGCGGGTGCCGCTCTACGAGACGATCCTCGCGCCGGCGACGGTCGAGGGCCGTTTGAAGAAGCAGACCGGGGGTCACGGTCAGTACGCCGTGGTGAACGTCACGGTGGAGCCGCTCGACCCGATGTCGAACTTCGAGTTCGTCGACGCCGTCGTCGGTGGCGCCGTGCCGCGCCAGTACATCAGTGCAGTGCGCAACGGTATCGAGCGGGCGATGGCTCACGGCGGGCCCAACGGCCAACCGGTCGTGGGCCTGCGCGCCACGCTCTTTGACGGTAAGGCCCACAGCGTCGACTCCTCCGAAGCGGCGTTCGAGACCGCCGGGTCCTTCGCGCTGCGTGCCGCGCTCGAGCAGTCTGGCACCGCCGTGCTCGAGCGGATCATGGCGGTCGAGGCGGCGGTGCCCGCGGAGTACCTCGGCGACGTCCTGACCGATCTCTCGAGCCGTCGGGGCCGCGTGATTGGCACCACGCAGAACGACGAAGGTGACTCGGTCATCGTCGCCCACGTACCCGAGGCCGAGCTCATGCGCTACGGCCTCGACCTACGTCGTCTCACCGGCGGCCGGGGACGAGCGCGTATTGAGCCCCACCACCTGACTGAAGCGCCAAAGTCGGTGCTCGCCAAGTAGTCCCCAACGCCAGTCAGCACCAACTTCACCTCGTCCGCGTCGACTTGAAAACCGTTGGCTCATTTCGCGCGAGACCAGGGAGGTGCCTGTACACTCCGCCGTAGCGGCACTGCGCGACTTTCGGGAGTGCGGCAGGAATCCGGAGGCGTCATGGTCATGGGAATTGTGCTGGCAATCATCGCTGCCGTCATCGTTTTG
>JAKBCT010000104.1 GCA_021807655.1 Actinomycetes bacterium
GTGGCCGCGATGATCAGTCCGGTGAGTAGCACGCTCACCGAGAGCTGGGTGGTAATCCGCCGACGCGGTGACTCGCCGCGACCGTAGACCGACGCGAACGCCGCGAACGTCGAATACAGAACCCACTGCGGGTGACCGGCGAGTCGAAGCACGACCATCGGGACAACGACGGAAACCGTCACCCGCGTGGCCGCTCGCACGTCGTCGCGGGTGGGGTGAAGACGTCTCATCGCACCCGTCGTTCGAATCGCTCCGCCCAGAAATCGGGACCCAACGGCCCGACCCAGCGGCGGCCGTCGCGTGCGGTACCCGACGACCCAGTACCACCATGAACAACTGCCATACCCACGGGACTGCCTTTCGACGACGGGAACGTTGCACCCGTCGCGTCAGCGACGCCGACTGTCGTAGCGACAAGCGGCGTCATTGCGATTGAGCGAAAACCACGCAGGCGATGGACGCCGCGCCGGGCAACCATCAACGTTACGCCACGGGTCGCGAGTCGAATCACGAGTCAAGAAACGGGGACCGTGAACCGCACGCTCCCACGGCGAACGGTGTCAACGGTGTCAACGGTGTCAACGGTGAAAGGCAAACGCCATTGCCTCGCCCGACGGCGAATCCGTGACCACGATCCAGCCAGATTCTGGGTGGTCGACATCGACCACGCGCACCCAGTCCTCGTTTGGCGCCAGACCCACGCCCGAGCCGATCAACGTCGCGGGTAACCACGACGCCGACACGTCGTCTCCGACACTGTCTCGGTGACACGCTGGTGCCGACACCGTCCAATCAGGAATTTGCTCCGTACTGCCACGCCGCGGACGCCGATCGGCGATCGTGGAGGACTCGGTCGAATCAACGGGATTTCGGGACTTTGGTCCCCACCGACCAATCCGCCGTCGTGGCCCCGCAACCGTACGATTGGGCCAAGAATCGCGTCGACGAATCGGCGCCTCTATCGCGGACTGGGAGTACATCGATGGAGCACAAGGTGGGTACGCACCGAACGCTGACGGGCCTCCTTCGTAGGACCGCTCACGGCGTCTACGGCTTCCTCTACGAGAAGGAACCCGAATTCTTTCCGGCGTACGAAGTCAAGACCTCGGACCACGCTTCCACGCCACACTGACGAGCCAGCGACTCGCCGAGCGCGATTACGAGGACCGTGTCGTCAACTGGTTTTTCCTGATGCGCGTTCCAGCGCAATGACTAACGCCTCGACCGTCGGCGCTCCCTCGAAACCGCGTGCCGAGGGATAGACACGACACGCCATACCCGGTTCGGCCAACGGATCGTCGAAGGGGTCGACTCCATCGATTCGAATCGTTGGTGAGCCCGTGAACCGTCGTTGACGGGCCTCGTCCTCGGTGGCCACTTCTTCGAGCCGAATCTGATCGTCACCGTGACCGACCTGTTCCAGCGCGGTCCGCAGCCGCTCCCGAGCGATCTGCCAGTTCGGACAATCGTCGAAGTACTGCAGCACCACGTCCACGGCCACAGCGTATCGCCCGCCTCAGTCAGGGGACCCGGCCAACGCCGGTTCAGTCACCGCGGTTAGGGACTCGGGGCCATCGAGAGGAACGCCGCGAGTGCGAGCACGCCCACGGAGGCGACGACGGTGATAATGGCGTAGATCCGCACACCGCGGCGCGAGGTGCGCCGCGCGACCAGACCGTGGAGCGACGCCATAACGAACACCACGATCACCAGCGAGACCTTGGCCAAGACCAGATGACCGAACGCCGTCTCGGCAAGGTTGGACCACCGCGCACCGTCGTGCCACGCGAGCAGCGGACCCGTAATGACGAGCACCGGGAGCAGGACGTGGTTGGTCACGGTCGTAAAGCGCCGTCCGGCTGCCTGGGCGATCGCTCGGATCTGATCAGGCGGGGAGTCTCGCCGCAACGCCGGCATCACGACGAAGGACAGCATCAACTGACCACCCACCCAAAACGCCGCCGCCGTCACGTGGCTGAACAGCACCAGTGACCAGAGCACGCTCACCGTGTCTCCCCTTCGGCGATGATGCGTCGCCCGCGATACTCCGTCAGCGACGCTCGACTACGTCGAAGGCTCTCAGACACACGAACACCGTACTGTGGCGATCACGTGTCCTGGATCACCGTACCGATGCAGCGCTCGGTCACGAGGTCAGATCACCGGCGACAGGCCGCCGTCGAGGCTCACGCCGACACCGGTTACGTAGCTCGCGCGCGGTGACAGCAGAAAGGCTGCGAGGTTGGCGAACTCCTCGGCTCGTCCCACTCGTCCGAGGGGGACGCCGGCGCTGCGCGCGAGGTCGGCGTACGTTACGTCAAGCGCCGTACCCGTTTGAGCCGCGCGCCGTACCCACTGGCCCGACTCCACGAGTCCGATGAGGATCGCGAGGGCGCGGATTCCCCGAGGGCCGACCTCACTCGCCAGTGCCTTGGTCATCGCCAGCCCCGCCGCGCGCGACGCCGCGGTGGGCGTCGAGCGCGCACCCGGTGCCCGCGCCGATATTGCGAGCACGTTGAGCACGACGCCGCTCGAGACCGCGAGGTCGTCGAGGACGAGTCGGGCGAGGTGCAGGGCCGACACGACCTTGAGCTCGTAGTCGGCTCGCCACTCGTCGTCGTCCGAGTTCGCCACGAGGGTCGCCGCCGACCGACCGGCGTTATTGACCAATCCATCGATTCGACCGAACCGGCTGCGCGCCGCTGCGACGAAGGTCTCGCGGTCACTCGCGCGCGTGACGTCGGCTTCCACGCACAACGCCTCACTACCGAGGACGTCTTGTGCTCGCTCGAGACGGGTGGCGTCGCGACCGCAGACGGCCACGCTCGCGCCCTCGGCTACCAAGGTCTTGGCGAGAGCGAGTCCGAGTCCGTCGGTGCCGCCGGTTATCAGTACGACGCGATCGCCCAGTCCCAGTTCCATGGGCCCAGTGTAGGAAGTCGACCGTCGTCGACGACGCTACGTCCGCGGACTCGACGAATCCTCGAGTGACGTCCTGGCGGG
>JAKBCT010000105.1 GCA_021807655.1 Actinomycetes bacterium
ATTCACGAGTTGACCAGGCTAGTACGAGGGTGTGGCGCGGCGACCAGTTCCTGAAGGAATTCACGGCGGTGCGCGATACGATGGCGACGTCGGCCGCCAGGTCGCGGTCGCAAAGGGGAACAATGGCTACACGGCGGTCGTCGCGCTCGACGGGCCTACTCGAGGAACTCGCCCCTGACGTAGAACGGCTGCTCAATCGTCACCTCGAAGCGCCGCGGTTGTGGTACCCGCACGAGCAGATCAATTGGGGCGCGGGCACGTCATTCGCCGATCGCCCGTGGGCGCCCACCGACTACCCGCTGCCTGACGGTGTGCGCAGTTCCATCTACGTCAACCTGCTCACCGAGGACAATCTTCCCTATTACACGAGTACCTTGTCGCGACTCTCCTCGCCGACGCACCCGATCGCCGACTGGAACCATCAGTGGACGATGGAGGAGAACCGGCACGCGATGGTGATGCGCGACTGGGTCCACATCAGCCGTTGCATCGATCCGGCGTTGTTGGAGGATGGACGTCGTGTCCAGATGTTCCAGGCGATGGTGCCGACCCCCGAGACCTTCGCCGACCTCATCTGCTACGTCGCACTCCAGGAGCGGGCGACTCAGGTCGCGCACCGCAACACCGCGGCGCACCTGCCCAAGGATGACAAGATCGGACGCAATCTCCTCGGTCTCGTAGCCGGCGACGAGACCAAGCACTACCTCTTCTACCGAGACCTCACGGTGGCGGGCTTCGCCATCGACCCCTCCGTGATGATGGTCGCGGCCGCCAAGCAGGTGAGCGCCTTCGCGATGCCGGGCACGGGGATTCCGGGGTTTACCCGTCACGCGGTCCGTATCGCGAAGGAAGGGATCTACGGGCTCACCCAATTCGCCCGCGACGTCCTCGATCCCGTGCTCACGTTGTGGGACGTCGGCCACCTCGAGGGCCTCTCGCAAGACGCCGAGCGCGCGCGTCTCGACCTCGCCAGGGTGGTCAGTACGTTGAGCGCGAGCGTCGAGCGACTCGCCGCCAAGACCAGTCGGCCCGCGCTGGCGTAGTCACTCTTTGGAGTTGGCGACCCGCCGGATGTAGTCCTCGAAGGCGGCCTGCTGCGTCTGGACCGTTCGGCGATCACGTTCGTGCATCGATCCGCCGCGTACTACGAGGTAAATGAGGGTGCCGAGCAGGGGGAGCACGAGGATGCCGAGGACCCAGCCCGCTTTCTGCCGGCCACCGAGGTCGTGACTTCGCATGATGTCGGCGAGCACGTGAAAGACGAGCAAGAGCCAGAAAACGAAGAAGACCAGGTAGAGGGTCGCAATAAAGACGTCCCACAGGGGAAAGTTAGCGGCGAGCACGGAACTCCTTTCGAACTAAACCTAGCGAACCTCCGAGAGCAGTTCGATGAGTCGGGCGCGCAGGTCGGCCTCGTCACCGGTCAGTTCGAGGACTTTGCTTCGCGAGCGTCGCCCGTGGATTAACTCGACCATGGAACGCGGCAGATCGAAGGCTCGCGCGACCGCACTGAGCGTCTCGTCGCTCGCCGCTCCGTCAACGGCGCGCGCGCGAACGCGTACCACGAGCGCGCCGTCGTAGTCGCCGCCCACGTCACTGCGGCGTGATCCGGGGTGGACGTGGACGTTCAGACGCAAAACGGTGAGCCGATCCGGTCGAGACAGTCACTGGTCACAGACCTGTTCTAGCAACTCCGGGTCAGTCGATCGCCAAGCATAGGATTGTGAAATCTGACGAAGGGGGGACTCGTGGGGCTGAGTATGGCCGAAGCAATCGCAACAGTGTCGGGTCCGGGGCAGCCCTTTGAAACCGTCGAGGATGTCTACGACGGCGTAACGTACCGGGTCTTCAAGAACGCGCCACCGACGCTTCGCCAGTACTTCGACCAGCTGCGCGGAGACGATCGGACGTTCATCGTCTACGAGGACGAGGAATGGACGTTCAATGACGTGAAGGACGAAATTGACGCGTTCGCCAACGTGCTCGTCCACCACTACGGTGTCGCGGTCGGGGACCGCGTCGGCATCGCCATGCGCAACCTGCCGGAGTGGACGATCGCCTTCGGGGCTATCGTCTCGATCGGTGCGGTATCGGTCTCGTTGAACGCCTGGTGGACCGAGGAGGAGCTCGAGTACGCGATCAATGACGCGGGCCTCGCGCTACTCGTCGCCGATTCGGAGCGGGTCGCACGGGCCCAGGGACCCTGTCAGCGAGCCCGGGTGCCGATCCTCGGCGTGCGCCTCGACGAGTTGTTGCCGCTCGGCCCCGGGGTCGAGCGATGGTCGGACCTCGTCAACCCGGGCTCGCCCATGCCTGAAGTTGCGCTGGGACCAGAGCTAAACGCCACGATCCTCTACACCTCGGGCACGACGGGCATGCCCAAGGGGGCGGTTTCCACCCACCGCGCGGTCAGTCAGTCGATCATGGCTTTCGCCGCGAATTCGGCGATCAACGACCTTCGCCGGGATCCTGGTTCCGGTTCTGGCCAACCGCCGTGCTTCATCCTCGTCGTGCCGCTCTTTCACGTGACGGGCTGTATCCCGGTCATGATGTCGTGCGTTGCGTGGCACTTCAAGCTGGTGATGATGTATCGCTGGGAACCGGAGCGGGCTCTCCAGCTGATCGAGCGGCACCGCGTGACGAGCTTCGTCGGTGTGCCAACCCAGAGCTGGGACCTCATGGAGAACGCTCACTTCGCCGAGTACGACACCAGTTCACTCACCCTCGTCGGTGGTGGAGGCGCCCCGGCACCACCGGCGCTGGTGAGCCGGGTCGAGCACTCGTTTGCCAAGGGACGTCCGTCACTCGGCTACGGCATGACCGAGACCAACGCCTACGGTCCCGGCAACTACGGTGACGACTACGTGAGTCATCCGACCTCGACGGGCCGGGCTCGTACCACGGTGATGGACGCATCCATCCGTGATCTGGACGGACGTGAGGCGCCAGCCGGTGAACGCGGTGAGATCTGGCTGAAGGGTCCCATG
>JAKBCT010000106.1 GCA_021807655.1 Actinomycetes bacterium
CACCTCGGCGAATTCGCGGTTCGGTCCGGCGGCGAAACCCCCGCGACCCTGTTCCAGCGAGCGGATCGCTTTCTGCAACGACTCGGCGAAGTTTCGTCCGATCGCCATCACCTCACCGACCGACTGCATCCGCGTGCCGAGTACCGGCGGCGCTCCCGGAAGCTTTTCGAACGCCCATCTGGGAATCTTGGTGACCACGTAGTCGAGCACGGGTTCAAAGCTCGCCGGCGTGGTCTTCGTAATGTCATTGACGATCTCGTCCAGGCTATAGCCGACCGCGAGCCGCGCCGCAATCTTGGCAATCGGAAAGCCGGTCGCCTTGCTCGCCAGCGCGCTCGATCGACTGACGCGAGGGTTCATTTCGATGACCAGTCGCTCACCCGTGGCCGGATTGACCGCGAACTGCACGTTCGATCCGCCGGTCTCTACACCGACGCGACGCAATACCGCAAACGCATCGTCGCGCATCGCCTGGTATTCGACGTCCGACAACGTTTGGGCCGGCGCGACCGTGATCGAATCGCCCGTGTGCACGCCCATCGGGTCGAGGTTCTCGATGCTGCAAATCACCACGCAGTTGTCGTGACGGTCGCGCATGACTTCGAGTTCGAACTCTTTCCAGCCGGCGATGGACCGCTCGACCAAGATCTCGCCAACTGGCGACGCCGCAATACCTTCGGCCGCCAACCGACGCAAGTCAACGTCGTTATCGGCGATGCCCGTGCCCGCGCCGCCAAGAATGTAACTCGGTCGAATGATGATCGGCCAGCCGATCCGGTGCGCGATTCCGAGGGCGTCCTCAACGTCGTGCGCGAAGCCCGACTCCGGAACGGCCAGTCCAATGTCGGCCATGGCGGCCTTGAACAGTTCGCGGTTTTCCGCCGTCTCGATGGACTCGGCTCGAGCCCCAATGACCTCTACGCCAAAGCGTTGCGTGATTCCCCCGCGCACGAGCGCCATCGTGAGATTCAGTGCCGTCTGGCCGCCGAGCGTCGGCAACAGTGCGTCGGGACGTTCGCGTTCAATGATCTCGCTCAGCACCCCCACATCGAGGGGCTCGACGTAGGTGACGTCAGCCGTTGCGGGGTCGGTCATGATCGTCGCGGGATTCGAGTTCACCAGGATGACGCGATAACCCTCCTCGCGAAGCACCTGACAGGCCTGCGTTCCCGAGTAGTCGAATTCGCACGCTTGACCGATAACGATCGGTCCCGATCCGATGACCATGATCGTGTGCAGGTCGTCGCGCCGGGGCATCACACCACCGTCCTCGCGTCGCCTTCGATCAGCGCCGCGAATCGTTCGAAGAGGTAGCGAGCGTCGTGCGGTCCGGGTCCCGCTTCGGGGTGGTACTGGACCGAGAAGCAGCGATCTGACGCCGCGGCTAGTCCCTCGACCACCCCGTCGTTCAAGTTTCGGTGCGTGACGACGGCGCGACTCAGCGAGCCAACGTCGACGGCGTAGTTGTGGTTCTGCGCGGTGACCTCAATGCGCCCCGTCGTGAGGTCCTGGACTGGGTGGTTGCTGCCGTGGTGGCCAAATGGCAACTTGTACGTCGTCGCACCGAGGACGCCGGCGAGCAGCTGGTGCCCCAGACAAATACCGAACAGGGGTACCTCGCCAACGAGTCCGGCCACCTCGGCGGCGTAGCGACCGAGCGCGGCGGGATCACCGGGGCCGTTGGACAAAAAAACACCGTCGGGGTTCAGCGCGAGTACGTCAGCGCGTGAGGATGCGGCGGGAACCACCGAAACGCGGAAGCGTTGCGCTAGCTGACGCACCATCGTCGACTTGATCCCGTAGTCCAACGCGACGACGTGACGTTCGCCGCTGCCGCGTTCGTAGGGCGTCGCCGTCGAAACGGCCGATACCAAGTCCATCCCGTCGGTGCCGACCGCGCGGGCGGCGGCGTCGGCCACCGCCGTGACCTCGGCGTGGCCAAAGGCCCCGGGCAGCGCGCCGTGTGCGCGCAGGTGCTTCGTCAGTCGTCGCGTGTCGACCCCAACGATGGCCGGAACGCGCTGGCGGATGAGGTAGGGCTCGAGCGCCCCTTCGGCACGCCAACTTGACGCCAACCTCGACAGGTCGCGCACGACCACCCCCTGGCACCACGGTCGAGTGGCCTCGTCGTCGAGTGCGCTGACGCCGTAGTTGCCAATGTGGGGGTACGTGAACGCGATGATCTGGCCGGCGTAACTGGGATCCGTGATCACCTCTTGATAGCCACTCAGCGCGGTGTTGAAGACGAACTCCCCCGACGTCACACCCTCGGCGGGCAAGTAGCCGGCGGCGAAGCCCTCGAAGGTGGCGCCGTCAGCCAGAACCAACACCGCACGCGGGCGCCTCACGTGAGCTCTCCTTCGTCGAGCACGACGGCGCCGTTGACCACCGTGCAACGAACGCGGCCCACCAACGGGCGTCCGAGGTACGGGGAGTTGGTCGCCCGGCTCTGGAGTCCCTCGCGGCGCGCCACCCAGCGTTCGCTCGGGTCAAAGACGACGAGGTTGCCGTCGTCGCCCACTTCGACCGCGCCGCCGTGGGCGCCGTGGCGTGGTCGTGCGTCTCGCTGGCGCAATTGGGCGATGGTCGCGGGATTCCTGCTCAAGACGGCGAAGAACCGTTGCGGATCCGACCCGACAGCGCCGAGCGCCTCGTAGGTCAGCGACGCGGCGTGCTCGAGGCCGAGCACGCCCGCTGGCGCCTCGTCGAAGGGGAGGTCCTTGCGCTGCGGTGCGTGCGGCGCGTGGTCAGTCGCCACCGCATCAACGTCACCGCCGCGTAACGCCCGTCGAACCGCCTCGACGTCGTCGACGGAACGCAGTGGCGGATTCACCTTGAAGTTGGCGTCGTAGGTCGCGCACGCCGATTCATCCAGGGTGAAGTGATGAGGCGCCACCTCGCAACTCACGGGTAGTCCCTCGGCGCGTGCGCGCACGATCAGGTCGAGCGACCGTGCCGTCGACACGTGCAGGAAGTGCAACGGCGC
>JAKBCT010000107.1 GCA_021807655.1 Actinomycetes bacterium
GGGCCGCGCAGCCCTCCATGATCCGCCGCCCGGCGATGTTCGAACCCGTGAAACAAATCTTGCCGACGTGAGGATTCGTGACGAAACGCTCGCCCACCGTCGCGCCTTCGCCGGCAATGACTTGTAGAACGCCCTCGGGGATCCCCGCTTCGAGGGACAACTCGCCAATACGCAGCGCGGTCAGCGGCGTCAGCGACGCCGGCTTCAGTACGACCGCGTTGCCCGCGGCGAGTGCGGGCGCAACGCCCCAACTCAGGATCGGCATCGGGAAGTTCCAGGGCACAATGATTCCGACGACACCGATGGGCTCGTAGAACGTCATGTCGACGCCGCCAGCCACCGGGATCTGACGACCCGCGTGGCGCTCGGGCGCGCCGGCGTAGTAGTGCAGGACGTCGCGAACGTTGCCAGCCTCCCAGCGCGCGTTGGTAATTGTGTGCCCCGAGTTCGCGACTTCGAGTTGGGCGAGTTCCTCGACGTGCCCGTCGACGATCTCGGCGAAGCGGCGCAGTAGTCGTGCTCGGTCGACGGGGGTGACCGCGCGCCAGCTCGGCGCGACCTGCGACGCGCGCTCGATGAAACGGTCGGTCTCGGCAACGTCGTGCATCATCACTTCCGAAATTGCGGCTTCCGTCGACGGATTGATGATCGAGATCGTTGTACTCATAACCTTTCAAATCCTCGGTACCGCTCCCAGTCCGTAACCGCCGCATCGAACGCCGCCACTTCGACGCGAGCCGCGTGGACGTAGTGGTCGACCACCTCGTCGCCGAAGGCGTCACGAGCCACCGCAGACGAGTCGAACAGCGCGAGAGCCTCGTGCAGTGAGGTGGGCACGCGGGGCGCGTCCGAGGCGTAGGCGTTGCCGTCGAACGGTGGCGCGAGCGTCAGCGACTCGTCGATGCCGCGCAGTCCGGCCGCCACGAGCGCCGCAATCGCCAGGTACGGATTGACGTCGCCACCCGGTATTCGACATTCGACGCGAATTGAGGATCCGTGACCCACCACGCGAAAGGCACACGTTCGATTGTCTAAACCCCACGCGAGCGCGGTCGGTGCGAAGGATCCTTCGACGAAACGCTTGTAGCTGTTGACGTTGGGTGCGAGAAGAAGCGCCAGTTCACGCGAGTAAGCCAGTTGACCGGCGAGAAACTGCTCGAACACCGGCGAGAACCCGTGAGCTCCATCGCCGGCGAATACCGGGCGTCCGGCTTCGTCGCGTAACGACAGATGGATGTGGCACGAATTGCCTTCACGCTCGTTGAACTTCGCCATGAAGGTGAGGCTGTAACCCTCTTGGGCAGCGATCTCCTTCGCCCCGAGCTTAAAGAGTCCGTGCTCATCGCATTTGTCGACCAACTCGGCGTAGCGAAACGCGATCTCGTGCTGACCATAGTTGCATTCGCCCTTCACCGATTCCACGACCATACCGGCACCCCTCATGGAGCGACGGATGCGACCGAGCAACGGTTCGATCCGCGATGTCCCCTGAATGGAGTAGTCGACGTTGTACTGGTTCGCCGGGGTCAGCCCCCGGTAGCCCGCAGTCCACGCTGACTCGTAACTGTCGCGAAAAACGATGAACTCCAATTCCGTACCCGCGAAGCCCGTCCACCCACGCTGTGCGAGTCGGTCGGACTGACCCCGCAAAACCTGACGGGGCGATACCGCCACCGACTGACCCTCGACCGACTGCACGTCGGCGAACACGATGACGGTGCGGTCGTGCCAGGGGACGTACCGCACGGTGGAGAAATCCGGTCGAAACGCGACGTCGCCGTAACCTCGGTCCCATGAGGTGAGGGCGAACCCGTCAACCGTTCGCATGTCGACGTCGGACGCGAGGAGGTAACTGCAACCTTCGGCGACGCCGTTGGCCAAGGACTCGACGAAGAACTCGGCGTCAATGCGCTTGCCCTGAAGGCGTCCCTGCATATCGGTAACGGCGAGGATCACGGTGTCCACCTCACCGCGTTCAATCAGGGCCACGAGTTCGTCGCGCGCCACACGTCCTGACACTTCGGCCGTCATCGTTCCTCCCACCCGACGTCGTGTTGGTTCGACTCTTGGCCCTCACGTTACCGGAGCCACGTCCCCTTCGCCGTGGCCCCGTGCACGAGCAACCGCCACGCCGGACGTCTCGGTGTCGTGTTGAGGTTCGCGAGGAGTTGACCGACGCCCGCGTCCGCGCGACGAGCCGTGACGACGTCCATCGTCATCTCGGGCGCTCGCCAGCAAGACCAGTTGCGCGGACGTGGCCGTGCCCTTAGTATGGCGCCATTATTGCGCGGCCGCCGGCGCCGGCGGTCGCAGTCAGGGGGGAGCCATGGCGACGAGTGACCACGCCGCGACCAGCGACACCGAACAGTTGCATCGCTTGGGCTACGCCCAAGAGTTGACCCGATCGATGAGTCATTTTTCCAACTTCGCAATATCGTTCACCATCATCTCGATCCTGTCCGGCTGTCTGACGCTGTACGGTTTCGGCCTGCAGCACGGTGGACCGCCGACGATGTTGTGGGGGTGGTTGCTCGTCGGAACGCTGGTGCTGTTCGCCGGTCTGTCGATGGCGGAGATCTGCTCGGCGTATCCGACCGCCGGCGGTCTCTACTACTGGGCCGCCAAGTTGGCCCCGGGCAAGAGCGGCCCGATATGGTCCTGGTTCACCGGCTGGTTCAATCTGCTCGGCCAGGTCGCGGTCACCGCGGGCATCAGTTTCGGCGCCGCGTTCTCGGTATCGGCCTTTCTCGCCCTATTCACGAACCAGGCGTACTGGCTATCGCGCGGTCACACGATAGCGATACTGGCGGTCATTCTGCTGGCGCAGGGCCTGCTCAATACCTTTGGGATCCGACTCGTGGCCCTGCTCAACAACGTCTCAGTCTGGTGGCACTTGGCGGGGGTCGCCATCATCGTCGCCATC
>JAKBCT010000108.1 GCA_021807655.1 Actinomycetes bacterium
CGACGAAGAGCGCCACGACGAACACGACGACGAGCTGGACGAGGTCCTGTTGGTAGTGGCCCTTGCCGTCGGGGATGACGAGGTCGGGCATCCACAGCAGAAACGCCCAAACGGTCGTGGCCGCCGACCCGGAGAGTCCGTAGCGCAAAGCGGCGTAGCCCACGGGGATCAGTAGCAGGTCGATCGGCACGCCGTAGGGCAGGGCGCTGCCTTCAAACGAACTGTGGATGTCAACGCCGACGTGGACGATGGCCCAGAACACGACCATCGCCTGGACCGCCCAGAACGCCCGTTCACGCACGGGTGGGTGCAGCGCCCGCACGAGGATCAGGCGGATCGGGATGCGGGGGTTCGCCGTTCTCACTTGTTCGGTCTGGGTGAGGCGAGGTGGTGTTCGATCGCGAAGATGGTCGCCTCGGTGCGAGAGCGCACGCCGAGCTTGTTCAGGATCGCCGAGACGTAGCTCTCGATGGTGCGCAGCCCGATGCCGAGATCCAGGGCGATCTCCTTGTTGGACCGGCCACGCACCAGGGCCGCGATGACGTCGAGTTCGCGAGCGGTCAGGCGATGGATTAACTCCTCCTCGGGCGGCTGGCGACGACCCGCGAGCCGGTGCGAGAGTGATCCGTCGATCACCGTGCCGCCGACCGAGACGGTGCGCGCCGCGGCCACGAACTCCGCGGCGCTGGCGGTCTTCAAGAGGTAGCCGCCGGCGCCGGCGGCGAGTGCCTCGGAGAAGTAGACGTAGTCGTCGTGCGCCGAGAGCATCAGACAGCGAATGGGCAACTGTTCGGCGACGACCTCGCGCACGACCTCGACGCCGCTGCCGTCGGGTAGCTCCACGTCAATGACCATGAGTCGGGGGCGTAGTCGCCGAGCCGACACGAGGGCGCCCTGAACCGAACCCACCTCGTCGACCACCACGATATCGAGGTCTCGCTCGAGCATCTTGCGAGTTCCTTCTCGCACGACCTCGTGATCGTCAACCACGATGACGGATATCGACGTCGAATTCACCACTTCGGTGTCGGCCACGACTTCACCTTACGGCAGTGTTCCGGCGGTCTTTACCGTGAATTCACGGACGAAAGACCTGAAAAAGCACGTGTTCTCGCCCTCTCGACGCCCGGCCGGGGACACCGTGCCCCAGAACGCGGCCAATGGCGGTCTGTCTTCCGTGTCGCCAGGGGAACCGAGGTGCGTGTCGTGCGCGAAGCGTTTCGCGGCCGCAGTCGCGTGCGCCGACGTCGGCCCTATCGAGTCGCCGTCGCCGTCGTCGCGTCGGTGACCCGATCGTCGACGCCAACGCTCCGTGATTCCACGGGACGTCTGACCCGAGGGATTTCTCTAGCAAGTCGTTTCCCAAAGCCCAAGGATGGAAAAGGTCCGAATCACCATCGTGATGATGGCCGGGAGGAGCGAGTGATGAGCAGCGAAACGACCGTGGTGAACCGTGCGAACGGGGGCGCCGAAACCCATCGAGTTCGCGGCCTGGTGAACCTGGTCGCCGGTATCGTGATCGTCGCGGCGGTCGTCTTCGCGGTCACCGCCGGCGCCGGGGCGATCTGGCACAAGGTGACGGCGACCACGCCGGCCCCGGGGGCCGCGACGAGTGCCGTGGTGCCCGCGAGCACGTCCAACGCCGTGCAGGTGAAGCTCGAGATCAACCCCCCGCCGCTCGGTGGCGTAAAGGGTCCCGACGGCCTCGTTCACGACGCCTTCGTGCCCGGGACCTTCACGATGACCGTGGGCAAGACCTACGACGTGACCATCTACAACTACGACTCCCAGTCCCACTCGTGGATGTCGCCCGACCTCAACGTGAGCGCCGTGGCGCCGGCCGGATCGCCTTCGTCACCGTCGATCACCCACTTCACGATCAAGCCCACGAAGGCCGGCACGATCCAGTGGTTCTGTGCCCTGCCCTGTGACAAGTGGGCGATGGCCACCAACGGCTTCATGCGCGGCTTCGTGATCGTGAAGGCGTGAGGCAACACCGTTTCAACCGAAGTACCCCCCAACCACCGAAACCACTAGGGAGCATTGAAATGAATCGTCCGATGACCAAGTTCGCAGCGCTGTTACTGGCCATGTCCCCCGTCGCCGCCACGGCGCTCGCCGGCGGTGGCGCGTCCGCGGCCACACCGCACCACGTGGTCGAGCACATGCGCCTGATCACCGGAAAGATGGACGGCAAGCCGGGCTGGCCGAAGATCACCAACTCGTCCTGGACCGTGCACAAGGGTCAGGTCGTCACCGTCCAGATCGTCAGCTTCGACGACGGTTCGGCCCCGTTGATGGGCAAGTACATGACGTACGCGAACGTCAAGGGCACCCTCAACCACAAGGAGCTCGTGAACGGCAAGGCCGTCGCTTCGGTCTCCGATATCAACGTCGCGCACACCTTCACGGTGGCCGGGCTCGGCTTCAACATGCCGATCCCCGTCGCGGCGACCGGCGGACACGTCGTGGTCACGGCGAGTTTCGTCGCCAACAAGACCGGCACGTTTACGTGGAACTGCTACGCACCCTGCGGCAGCGGTACCAACGGCATGGCCGGCGCGATGTCAACCATGGGGTGGATGACGGGCAAGGTCACCGTCATCGGTTAGTGCCAGTTCGAGCAACGAGTTCGAACGGGAATGCAGTACTCAACCAAGAGGAGAGATGAGATGAAGAACACAGTGACCAAGGCAGCGGCCCTGGCCCTCGCCATGGCACCCGTTCTCGGCGCCGGCGTCGTTAGTGGAGGCACCGCGAGTGCCGCTACACCGAGCCACGTGACCGAGGTCATGCAGATCCTGACGACCGGGAAGCTGGCCGGCAGCGGCGAGCAGCCGCGCATCACGAACTCGTCGTGGACGGTGCACAAGGGCCAGACCGTGACCATCAAGAT
>JAKBCT010000019.1 GCA_021807655.1 Actinomycetes bacterium
CCGTGAGCCAGCACAGCGCGACGGCGCCCGCCGCGCCGCACAAAGCGCCGATGGCCCGGTCGAGCGTGCCGAGATGCACCACGCGCGCCGACCGATGGGCGAGTCCACCAACCCAGGCGCCGAGCGACGAGCCAACGGCCGAGCCCACGACCACGATGCCCAACGCCAGCACCGGCCGCCAGTTGCCGTGGCTCAGTCGCGACGACCAGCTCGGCGCGACGGCGGTGGCGGCGAGGAACCCTCCGAGCAGACCGGCGACCGTACCCAGCTGACGAAGTGCCCCAGTTGCGAAGCCGCGCGCGGCGGCCAGCACGACCAATCCCACGATCACCACGTCGACCCACGACACGTGGCTAGGGTAGATCGTCGCGCACCGTCGCGTCGTGACGAGTCGTGACTGCGCGACGGTCGTGCCCTAGCGGGCGAACGCCGCTCGCACCAGGCCCGGCACCTTCCACCACGATGGGTCGGCTTCGAAGGCCAACAGCCGGCGCATTACCTGGCCCGCGTGTGGATTGGTCGCGAACCAGGCCGGTGGCGGGCTCGCGACGAACGGACCGCGCACGACGGACTTCTGGGGCCGCGCGAAGAGATAGGCGTTGCCCACGAAGCCACGGCCGGATTGGATATCGGTGGCCGCGTGACCCGGATAGGCGCCCCACGCGGTGGTTGCGAAGGCGAAGCTGAGCGCGTGCCAGGCGTTCACGCCGATGGACCCGTAGCGCAGGTCGGCGACCGCGCGATCCAACGCCGCGGCGACCGCGGGTTCGCGCTGGGTACGCGGGTCGACCAAGATCGTCATCGACAGGGTCCCCCACACCACGTCGTTGCAGAAGTCGACGGCGCGATCGAGGAACGCGGCCGCGGACTCGGCGGCGAGTGGCGCTTCACTGAGCAGCGCGCAGAACGGCTCGACGTTGAGCGCGACGTCGTCGGTGCGCGCGGCGTCGACGCCGCGAATCAGTGTCCACGGCATCACGTCACCACCGGACGCCCCGATCTCGCGCGCGTCGGGGTGGGCGTCGAGGAAGGCCTGGCGACGTTCGAAGGCGCCCGGGTAGTAGGCCCGACGCGCCGGCAGCTGGGCGAAGACCCCCTCGAGTTCGTCCAGGAAGACCTCGCGTTGGGCCCAGTCGACGTGCGTGACGAGCACCCGCGGCGAGAGGCAGTTAAAACCGGCGTTGTTGGCGAGCATGGTCGCGACGTGTCGCGCCTGGTAGCGCAGCTCCGCCAGGCTCCAGTCGCCGGGCACGATCACCACCGGCGAGACGTTGCCCAGCTCGCACGTGATCGGCTTGTTGAGCACGGGCTCGTTCGCGGCCTTGCGGCGAGCGCCCTCCTCGCCGACGCCGAAGACGATGGCGTCGTGGGTTTTGTCCGAACCGGTGACGTGGACGTCGTCAACGGCCGGGTGGGCCGTGAGGTACGCCCCGACCGGCGCGCCACCATTGACGATGCGCAGATAGCCCGGTTCGATCAGCGCGGCCAGGGCGCGTTCCCAGTACTCAATCAGGTAGTCATTGACGGGGTTGGCCTTGAGCACCACGACCTTGCCGTCGGCGAAGAGCTTGGTCAGCACGTCACGCGGGCCCAGGCTCGCCACGTTGCCCGCGGCGAGCACGAGTGACACACCGGCGTGAGCGTCGGGATCGGCGTAGACCGACGCTTGGGTCGCACGGACCTCGTCCTCGGTGACGCCCGGCTCCATCCAGATCTCGCCGGTCATCGAGGCGTAGAGCACTCGATCGAAGGCCGAGGACGGCATGACCTGCACGCTGATTCGGCCACCCGGCCGGTGTCGCACCGGACCGGGGTAGCGCGGTCGCCCCGAGGACGCGAGGTCGACCATCGACGTGCGCAGCGCCTGAGCCATCCGCACGAACGTGCCGATGCCGCTGAAGATCTCCTCGCCGCTCTCGGGTCCGTCGGGTTCGTACCCCTTGGCGGCGCAGGCTGCCCCATTCCACGCCTCGGCGACCTCAACGGTGTCGCGCACGACGCGCGCCAAGATCTCGGCGCGCTCGGCCGGGGCTACCCGCGCCCACTGGTGCGCGTGCGCCGCGACCTCGGCCACGGCGCGCTCGAGCAGCGTGGTGTCCAGCGCCACGTGATCTTGACTACCCGACGTCGCCGAAGCGGCTCCTCGTGTTGGCACCGGTAACTCCATCACCGTATGGGAGACTACAGCGGTGTCCGCGACGGAGAGCCCCACGGCGCCCCCGGGGTGGTACCCGGACCCGGACGGGCAGCGCCAGTGGCGAGCGTGGAACGGCCGTGCCTGGACCGAGCTCACCCGTCCCTTCGGTGAGCCCAGGAGAGCGGCACCATCACTCGACACGATCGGCGCGCTGGGACAGCTGTGCACCGTCGGCGTCGTCGCCTTCTTCGCCGGGTTGGGTCTCCTGGTCAGCGCGCTCGCCCACTGGCCGGGCACGGCCCATCCCGCTCCGCGCTGGTACGCCGTCACCGCCACGGACCTGGCGATCGCCCTGGTCCTGTTCGCCACCATCCTCTACGCCCGCGCGGCGGTGAGCCTCGGTGGCCACCGAGCCCTCGCCGTGGTGCCGGGGGTCAACGTCCTCTACGTCGGCGCCCTCGTGGCCGCGCGGGTGTACGGACGTCACGCGGCCTCGCGCCGCCTGATCGGTGACGTGTTGCTGCTCGTCATATTCGCCGTGCGCGCCAACGCCGAACCCTGGCTCGCGGTCGCTCCGGCCTTGGTCGCCTTCGAGCACGCCGTCAGCCTGCGGGCGTTGATCGGTCGACTGGTCGGCCCACCCGGGCGCGCACCTAGTATTGCGGCAGAACTGGAGGCGACTATGGCGTATGAGGAATGGGGACCGCTCGGCGGTCTCGTGGGCACCTGGGAGTCGGGCTGGGACGGGCTCGACGTTTCGTACCACAATGAGGACGGCAAGATCGAAGAGACGGTCTATCGCGAGAAGGTCGACTTCAAGCCCTTTGGACCGGTGGACAACGGCGAGCAGCACCTCTACGGGCTCGACTACCGCATGGCGGCGTACCGCCAGGGCGAAGACAACCCCTTTCACACCGAGATCGGCTACTGGATGTGGGACGCCGGGGCCAAGCAGGTCATGCGCTGCTTCATGGTGCCGCGCGCCTCAACCCTGATCGCCGGGGCGACGGTCGAGCCCGACGCGACGACCTTCCGGCTCGAAGCGGTGCTCGGCTCGAATACCTACGGCATCTTGTCGAACAAGTACCTCGACCAGGTCGCCAAGACCACCCGCTTCGACGTCACCATCACCGTGACCGAGGACACCTTCTCGTACGACGAGACGACGGTGGTCGAGCACCAGAAGTGGCCCACGGTCATCATGCACACCGACCGCAATACGCTGAAGTTGGTCAGCCGGGGCGGCTGATGTACGACTGGTCCGACGAGCATCGGGCCATCATCGCCGCGGTGCGGCGGTTCGTCGACGAACAGGTTCGTCCGCGCCTCGACGATCTCGAGCACGGCGGCGAGCCGCCCTACGACGTGTTGCGGGCCTTCTATCGAACCTTCGGTCTGCGCGAGATGGCCGCCGCGTCCTTCGAGCGCGCCCTCGAGCGTCGTCGCGGCGCCGACGCGCCCGGCCGCGGCGCCGACGTGGCGCCGTCGCTGCTCGCGACCATCGAGTTGTGCCGCGTCAGTCCGGGACTGGTGACCTCGCTCGGGGTCTCCACCGGTCTGGCCGCGGGCACCATCAACAAGCTCGGCACGCCGGCCCAAATGGAGCGCTGGGGCCGTGATCTCGTGACCCTGGACACGATTGGCGCCTGGGCCATCACGGAGCCGGACTCGGGATCCGACGCGCTGGGCGGCATGCGCACCTCGGCGCGGCGCGACGGCGACGGCTACGTGCTGAACGGGCAGAAGACCTGGATCACCAACGGTCCCTACGCGGACACCCTGGTCGTCTACGCGAAGCTCGACGACGGCACCGACCTCGACTGGCGTCAGCGCCCGGTGCTGACCTTCGTGCTTGACCGTGGCCTCGAGGGCCTCGAGCAGTCTCGACCGATCGCCAAGATGGGACAGCACGCCTCGCCCACCGGCGACGTCTTTCTCGCCGACGTCCGCGTGGGGCGCGACCGCCTGCTCGGTGAGACCGAGAACCCCGCGGGCGGTGGACGCGCCAGCGCCCGTGACAACTTCGTCACCGAGCGAGCCGGCGTCGCGGCCATGGCCCTCGGCATCATCGAGGAGTGTCTACGACTCGCCGTTGGCTACGCCCGAGATCGGCGGCTCTGGGGCCAACCGATCGGAGATTTCCAGTTGGTCCAGTTGAAACTCGCCCAGATGGAAGTCGCGCGCCAAAACGTGCGCCAGATGGTCTTCGCCCACGTCGAGCGATCGCGCGACGGCGTGCCAGCGACCCTGGCCGAGGCCTCGGCCATGAAGCTGTACGCGGCGCAGGCGGCCGACCAGGTCGCCGACGACGCCGTGCAGGTCTTCGGCGGCAACGGTTACGTCACCGAGTATCGAGTGGAGCAATTGAGCCGTGACGCGCGGGTGCTGCGCATCTACGCGGGCACCGACGAGATGCAGGTCGTCGCCATCGCCCGAGACCTGCTCGCCAACTACCCGACGTAGCGGCGATAGGCGGCGACCCAGTTCGTGGCCAACGCGCGCTGGGCCGTTCGCAGCCCCACCCGGCCGGCGCAGACCAGCCGGTGCAGCGCGTCCTCCAGCCGGTCCTTGCGCGCGGCGTTCCACACACCGAAGCGCGGCTCGGGCCAGAGGTTCGCGACCGCCGTCGGGCTACCCCCAACCTCCAGCGCGATCAGGTGGTCTTCTTCGTAGTCGGCGGCGCGGGTGTCGCCGCCGACGTTGTAGCCACCGTCGAGCTGGCGGAACTTCAGCCTCTCGGTGTAGGACTCCGGCGGCCGAATGCGCGCCGTGTAGCCGACGACACAGATCGTCGTGCCGATCGTCGCCGGCGTCACCGCGCGATTCGTCGCGCCCGGCGTGAGCGCCCGATTGGGCAGGGCGGGGTTGGGCGCACCGGCCACGGGCGAGGCGAGCAGACCGAGGGTGAGCGCACCGAGCGCCACCGGCCCGAGTAAGGCGCGACGACCGGTCCACCGACGTCGGGTCACGGTCGCCGACGCAGCCAGAGGAAGATCGTGAGCAGCGCGAGCGGCACGATGATGACGATAACCCGGGCGGCCGGCAGGGGCACACCACGGTGGATGTTGAGCAACGCCGGCGTCAGGCCGGACAACGGACTCACGCCCCGGCGGCATCGCCCGGTACGCCGAGGTGCCGATAGAGCTGCTCGAGTCGCGACACGATCTGGGAGATCGCCTCGTCCTGAGCCAGCAGGTGCTTCTGAATCTCCTCGGACTCCTTTAACACCGCCTCGGAGTCCTTGTAGGTCTCCTCGGCGCGCTTGTCAGCCGCCGCCGCCTGGATGTTCTGGCCGACGATGATCACGGGCAGCAAGACCAGCTGCAAGAAGCTGCTCGACATCCACACCACGATGTAGTACGGGCCTTGGCGGATCGCCGAGGGCAGCGCGAAGAGCGTGATGAAGGCGAAGACGTAGGCCGCCCACATGGTGCCGACGATCAAGGTGACGCGCAGTCCGAACCGGGCGTTGAGGCGCACGAACACGTTTTCATGCTCCAGGTGGCGCAGGTCCTTGCTGGCGACCGGCTTGCTCGCTCGCAACTCGGCCGCGCGGGGGTGGCGTACGTACTCGTAGATCTTTGACATGGCCCGAGTCTCACACGCCCGGGCGCCGCGCGCGAGCCATCGGCTCATCGGCGGTTCGCTCTAGCGCGTCACCAGGTCCGGTGACGTCGCCATGCCCCGTCGCCAGGTGGAGCGGGCGATGATCTTGGACGGATCGGCGCGATCCTTGTACTTCTCTGCGACGTCGCGGATCTCCTCGAGCAGGCCCTCGGAGAGCATCGTCGGGTCGAGTCCGAGCGCGAGGAACTGTTCGCGGCTCACGTTGAGCTCGTTCTGGGCCGCCTCGCGACGGGGGTTCGGCAGGTTCGCGATCGGCACGCCGGTCATTGACGAGATCAGGTTCGCGAGGTCGCCCACCCGGTAGGTCTCGGTCACCTGGTTGAAGACCTTGGGCTTCTCGCCGCGCGCGGGCGGGTTCTCCAGCGCGATCTGGATGCAGCGCACCGTGTCACGAATGTGGATGAACGCCCGGGTCTGCCCGCCGGTACCGTGCACGGTAAGCGGGTGGCCGATCGCGGCCTGCATCAAGAAGCGATTGAGCACCGTGCCGTAGTCCCCGTCGTAGTCGAACCGGTTGATGAGCCGTTCGTCGCGGATGGTCTGGGGCGTCTGGGTCCCCCAGACGATCCCCTGGTGGAGATCGGTGATGCGGATCTGATCGTTCGAGGTGTAAAAGGCGAACAGAAGCTGGTCGAGGGTCTTGGTGAGGTGGTAGACCGATCCCGGGTTGGCGGGGTGCAGTATCTCGCGGTCGATCTCACCGTCGGGCGTGGGCACCTTCACGGTCAGGTAGCCCTCGGGGATCGGCGCCGAGCCCGACCAGCCGTAGCCGTAGACGCCCATGGTGCCCAGGTGCACCAGCGCGACGTCCTGGCCGGTCTCGGCAATGGCGGCCAGCACGTTATGCGTGCCGCGCACGTTGTTGTCGACGGTATAGCGCTTCGCCGCAATGTTGCGCATCGAGTACGGCGCGGCGCGCTGCTCGCCGAAGTGGACGATGGCGTCGGGTTGCGCGTCGCGCAGCAGCGCCTCAAAACGGTCGTACTCTACGGCGAGATCGAGTCGCACGAAGCCGATCTCCTGGCCGGTGAGCTCGCGCCACGCCGCAATGCGCTCACCGATCGGCCGAATCGGCGTCAGCGACTCCACCTCGAGCTCGAGGTCGATGGCCCGCCGGCTGAGGTTGTCCACGATCGTGACGTCGTGCCCGATGTCCGACAGGTGCAGCGAGGTTGGCCATCCGCAGAAGCCGTCACCACCGAGTACGAGTACCTTCACGAACCACTCCTTACCGTTTCAGTCGCGACGCGGACCGTCGCGCTCAGAAGGTGGCGGGGACACGTCCGTGACCCCGCCACCCTACCAAAGCGACGCGAAACGCTCCTAGTCCCCGTCCAGACCAGGGCAGTTCGGTCGTGGCCCGGCCCCCACGGCGCCGTAGCGATTGTTGGTGATCGACACGCTCTGTTCGAGCAGCCATCGCGGCCCCTCGACCGCGCCGTCCTGGGCGAGTGGTCGACGGTCGACCGTGACCCCGAGCGAGACCAGTTCGGGCGTCGGTGGCTCGTCGACGCTCAACCACCGCACCCGGCTCATCGCCGAGGCGCCAGCGACGAGCGACGCCGCGGTCTCGACGACGGCCCCGGGAACCGCCGCCACGGCCGCCGCGGCGCTGAAGCGCACCGCGACGCCGAGCGTGTCGACAATGCGTCGAAGATAGGCCACCGCCATCGGCTCGATGTCGACGTCGATGCGCACGACGATGGGCCGCGGCGCGCGGCGGTAGCGATGGGGATTTCGCTCGGCGCCCAGGCCGCTCTCGTCGATCGCCCGCGCGCCGACGCGCGTCCACCAGTCAGTCAGCGACTCGCTGGCGACGGCGAGGTCCGTGACAGTCGGCCATCGTCGCAGGCACGCCACGTAGTTCGCGCCACCGGCCTTCGCGGTTGGACCGACGCTGCTGCGTCGCCAGCCCCCGAAGGGCTGGCGACCGACGACGGCGCCGGTAACGCCTCGATTGACGTAGGCGTTCCCGACCTCGACGGACTCGAGCCACTGCTCACACTCGGCGCGGTCGAGGGATTGCAGCCCACCGGTGAGGCCGTAGGGAATCTCGTTCTGCCACTGGATGGCCGTGGTGAGATCGGGCGCCGTCATGACGCCGAGCACCGGCCCGAACCACTCGTTGTGGTGCGTCCACGACCCTGGTGACACCCCGGTCTTGATTCCGGGTCGCCAACGGCGGTGTTCGGCGTCGAGCGCACGGGGTTCGACCAGCCACCGCTCACCGGGTTCGAGACCGAGCGCGCGCGACAGCGCCGTCCCCGGCGGGCTAATGAGGGGACCAACGGTCGTCGCCCACTCGTCGGCGCCACCGACCACCAGTGTGGTCACGGCGTCAACCAGCTGCGACCAGAACTGCGGGTTGTCGGCCGTCGCCCGATCGATGATGGCCAAGCTCGCCGCACTGCACTTCTGGCCGGCGTGACCGAAGGCCGACTGCACGAGGTCCTTCACGGCGGCGTCGACGTCGGCGGCGCTCGTGATCACCATCGCGTTCTTCCCACTCGTCTCGGCGAGCAGGTTGATCGACGGCTTCCACGAGGTGAACAGCACGGCGGTGTCAAACGAACCGGTCAGAATCACGGCGTCGACGCCTTCGTGGGTCACCAGATGGCGACCGCAGTCATCGTCGCGAGTGGGGACGAACTGCACGACATCGCGGGGCACGCCGGCGTCCCAGAGTGCCGTCACGATCTCCCAACCCGTGGCCACCGCCTCGGGTGCGGGCTTGAGGATTACCGCGTTGCCGGCGGCGAGCGCGGCCGCGACGCCACCGAGGGGAATCGCGAGTGGGAAGTTCCACGGCGGCACGACGAGCACCACGCCGAGCGGCGTTGAGTCGCCGACTGACCGATGACGAGCGTAGTAGCGCAGGTAGTCGGCGCCCTCGCTCACCTCGGGATCGGCCTCGGCGACCGTCTTGCCGCCGTCGCGACCCATCACGGCGACGAGGTACGCCCGTCGCTCGACCAACCGGTCCGCGGCCCCGTCGAGCAGACGCTGACGGGCGTCGTCATCGAGACGGGCCCAGCCGGGCTGGGCCCCCCGGGCGCGCGCGATCGCTCGGTCGACGCCAACGATCGACGCCACGCGGTACCGGTACCACGCCGTCGCGTGGCTCGGATCATCGCCTCGCACCCAGTCCTCGGGCTCGCCGGGTACGACCAACGACTCGTCACCGACCACCGCGTCCTCGGCCGCGCCGACCTCGGTGACGGCCCGTTGCAGCGCCGCGACGTAAAACGGGTCGGTGGGGTCACCGTCGGCGACGTTGGCAAAAGCCGTCGACGTCGACGGTGGCGCAGCGTGACGCCGCCGTTCGGTGTCGAGGTGGTGGCGGGCCTCGATCGAGGCGAGGAAGCGCTGGCGCTGGTCCTCGAAGATGGCCGGGTCGCGGGCAATGGTGAAGGCGGCGCGCAGGTAGTTCTCGGGCGCGGTGTTCTCGTCGAGTCGCCGAACGAGATAGGCCACCGCCGCCGAGAAGTCGTCCTCGCGCGTCACGGGCGCGTAGAGCAAGACCGGGTGACCCGCCGCGACGAGCGCCGCCGCTTCGGCGGGCGCCATGCCCTCGAGCATCTCCACGTCCAGCTGCGCCGATAGACCGCGCACCCGGGCAATGGCCAGCGCCCAGGCCACGTGAAAGAGGTTGTGGCTCGCCACCCCGACGCGCACCGCCGCGGCGTGTTCGGGTCGCAGCGCGACGTCGAGCAGGCGGGCGTAGCTCGCGTCCACGTCGGCCTTGGAACCGTAGGGAGCCGCGCGCCACCCGTGCAGCTCGGCCTCCACGTGCTCCATGGCGAGGTTCGCCCCCTTGACCAGTCGGACCTTGATCGAGGTGCCCGTGCGGGCGTACCGCTCGAGCGACCAGCTGACGAGCTCCCCGAACGCGTCGTGGCTGTCGGGAAGGTAGGCCTGCAGGACGACGCCGGCGGCGAGCTGATCGAATTCGGGTTCGCTGAGCACCGTGCGAAACGCGTCAATGGTCAGGCGAAGGTCCCGGTACTCCTCCATGTCCAGGTTGACGAAGACGTCGTGCTCGCGCGCCGCGCGATAGAGCGGCCGCAGCCGCTCAACCACGCGCGCCAGGGATCCGTCGTGGTCGATGGTCGTCAACTGGCTGACGATCGAGGAGACCTTCACCGACACGTAGTTCACGTCGGGGCGCGCGATCACCTCGAGCACCCGCGCCAGTCGGTCGGCGGCCTCGCTCTCGCCGAGGACCGCCTCACCGACCACGTTCACGTTGACGCCAAGGCCCTGTTGTCGTCGCGCCCCGACGTGGCGGGCCAGCGCCACGGGGTCGGCGTCGAGGATGAGGTCGGCACTCAGGCGCCGGATCCGCCAGCGAACGAGGCGCACCACGGTCGTCGGCGCCACCGGTCCGAGCCCGGCGAGCAGGCGCAGTCCCAAGGCGTTGAGCGGCCCGAGACCGCGAGCCGACGCTCGTCGCGCCGAGGCACGCAGAACCCGCACCGCCGACTCGGTCGACGTGAAGCGCATCACCTCGTCGGTCAACGCGATCGTCACGTCGAGGGCCGCAGCCTCTCGAAACAGGCCCACGAAGCGTCGGCGAACCGCGCGGTCGTGTCGGCTGCGTCGCCGCTCCGCGTCGTTCAACAGCCGGGCGACCACGTCGCACGCGTCGACGGCGAGCACGTCAAGTGCGGTATCGGTACCCGCAGCCATGACCACCTCCCGAACGGCTACGTTGCCGCCCACGCGTTTCTAGCACACCGCGCCGAGCCCGATCGGTGGCCGGCGCGGCGTCGGGCCGAGTGCGCGAGTGGTCCTTCAGTGGAACGAGCGCGACCCCGTCAGTGCTTGGTCGACCACGGCACACGTTCGCCCGAACGGCGAAACAGGCGCAACGACGCAACGACTTGGACGATCCCGGCGATCAGCGCCAAGATGATGCCAATCCGCGGACCGTAGTTGAAGCCGCCCACCGAGGCACTCGGCATCGTGATCCAGCGCAGCGCAACGAGCACCGTCCCCACGATCGACAGGCTAACGACCCACGTCGCAGGCCCCGCCGACGTGGTGCGCATCGTCGTCCCCGATCGCAGCATCACCGTGTACACGCCGGCGGCCACGACCAAGATCGCGCCGAGCCAGCCGTACCCCGAGCCGAAGCCGTTGGTCGACGCGCTGAGTGGACCGGCTGAAACGCCGTACCACGGCAGAAACATCGAGAGCAGAGCTACCACGCTCGCCACGGCCACTACCCGATCCATTCCCTTAATCTGTTTGATGTCAATGGCCACGTTCCCCCCAGTCGTTCGTGGACGCCCGACACGGCGTCACCCGTCATGGTAGGCCTGACGATGTGCCCCGCGTCGACTCAAACCCGTGACGACGTCGAACGCTGCGTCGCTCCGATCACCCGTTGCGATCAGGGCAACGACGACCGCGGCCAGGGGACTCGGTTCCGACCGTCCCCGAAGCCGTCCACGGCACCGGGACAGCGGGCCACGTCGCACGATTCGACTCGGTCTCCCCGCTCGTGTCGTTCGCCGGCCCGACTGACCAGTTGGCCCGAGGCTCGCGAGCCCGGTGCGCGGTCGTCACGTACGTCGACCACCGCAGTCCCGTCGACCCCGCAGCGTCGCAACGTGACGAGTTCCGAGCGACGACTACTCTTGCGCCAACCGCCGGCGCTCGCCTCGTTCGCTTCGCCACCGGTCGCTTCTCGCGCCGTGCGAGACGCCGTTCGTCGTGTCGAACCGTCGGGCCCGCGTCACCACCTCGCGTTACCACGGGTGTAGAACGAGTGGGGGTGGCCCGTCGCCACAAGGAAACGAGGGGGACCGCGGCGTTGGTGCGTAACGTAGCCCCAAACTCTCGTGACGCCGTCGAGATCGCCGACCGCGTGTGGTGGGTCGGTTCCTCGCTGCCCGGCGGTGAGTTGCAGAACAATGTCTACCTCGTCGAGCAGGGCGACGAGTCAGTGTTAATCGACCCGGGCTCCGCGCTGGCCGTCGACGAGACGATCCGCAAGGTGGAAACGGTCATCGACCTCGACGCCGTTCGCTGGGTGATCTGCTCCCAGCCTGACGTCGACAAAGTCTCGGCCCTGGCACCACTGGTGGCGCGTGGTCTGCACGGTGCGACCGTCGTCACGCACTGGCGCACGCTGTCAGCCCTTCGTCGCACTGGCGTCAACTTGGCCTTCCGTGACATCAACGACCAGCACCACCTGCTCGAGCTCACTGATCGCGCGTTGCGGTTCCTGCCCACGCCGTACCTGCGCGCCACCGGCTCGTTCGCCACCTTCGACGTCGCGACGTGTACGTTGTTCAGCTCCGACCTCTTTGGGAGCTTCGACGGCGGCGACAGCCTGCTGCTGCAGTCTGAGAACTCCCTGGACGCGATCCGCGAATTCCACGAGTACGCCGTGCCCAGCCGCGATGTCCTCGCGCA
The DNA here is from genome assembly GCA_021807655.1 of Actinomycetes bacterium. The sequence continues at coordinate 12,188 of JAKBCT010000019.1, forward strand.
CGCGCTCGCCCAGGCGCGGTCCGCGTCACCGCGCATGATCGCCCCCCAGCATGGCCAACTCGTACCCGAGCCGCTGATCCCGGCGGTCTACTTCGTGCTCGACGACCTCGACTGCGGCGTCATGCTGCTCACGCGAGATGACCCGGGGCTGGCGTTCCTCTTCGCGGCAAATCGATCGATCCACGGCGTCATCAACACGATGGTCAAGGAACACGACTTTTCGACCGTCACGGCCTACCTCGCCGACCTGGCTCACCGAACCCTCAACGCCCAGTACTTCGAGATCTGGGCACGCGCCAACGACGTCGTTTTTCGTTTCGAACCGGCCGACGACTACGCCGGACACCCGGCCGATCCCCCGGGCGACGTCGCACGGGCCTTCGACGGTGGCGAGGTCC
>JAKBCT010000109.1 GCA_021807655.1 Actinomycetes bacterium
TTGCGCGTACTCGTCGTGGCCCGGCGACGTGCACCCGAAGCGCCACCGAGTCGAGTCAACCGGTCGTGGAGCGTCCGAGCAGTGGCCACGCTACGGCGGTGGCACCGCGGCGTCCGCGGTGTAACGCGACCCAGTGCACGAATCACGCAATCGGTGACGTCGCTCGGCGGGGCCACCCCCGACTCACGTCGCTGAAGCCAACTCCTCGGCGAGCACGGCCACCGACTCAACCACGCGAGACGGCTTGTAGGGGAATCGGTTCGCCGACGCCTGATCGGAGACGCCCGACAACACGAGCACCGTGTGCAAGCCAGCCTCCAACCCGGCCACCACGTCAGTGTCCATTCGGTCACCGACCATCGCGGTTGTCTCGGAGTGAGCCTTGAGTTCGCGTAGGGCCGAGCGGATCATGAGCGGATTGGGCTTGCCGATGAAGTACGGCTGGCGCCCGGTCGCCTTGCTGATCAGCGCGGTCACCGCACCGGTCGCCGGTAACGGGCCATCGAGGCTGGGTCCGGTGGCATCGGGATTGGTAGCGATGAACCTCGCGCCTTCGCCGACCAGCCGCACGGCTTTCGTGATCCGGTCGAAGCTGTAACTGCGCGTTTCACCGACCACCACGTAATCGGGGTCGTTTTCGGACTGGGTGTACCCGATGTCGTGCAACGCCGTCGTCAGTCCAACTTCGCCGATCACGAAGGCCGTGCCACCGGGCCGCTGTGCGTTGAGGAACACCGCGGTCGCCAGCGCCGACGTCCAGATGTGATCCTCGGGCACGTCGAGACCGTTCCAGCGAAGTCGTGCGCTGAGATCTCGGCGGGTGTACATGGAGTTATTCGTCAGCACCAAAAACGGCGTTTCGCGCTCGCGGAGTCGGTCGAGAAACAGGGTCGCCCCATCGATGGGGTGCTCTTCGCGCACCAGTACACCATCCATGTCCAAGAGCCACGACGCAATGTGCGTCGCGTGCGTCAACTGCGGACGGGGCTGAGCGTGATCAGCGGTCATGACGTAGACCTCCTTCGTCGCCGTTGTCCTCGACCCTACCCGGCCAGCGGGGCGTCCCAGGTTGTTTAGGCGTGTCAGACTGAACGAGTGTCGAGTCTCGACGAACGCGCGGTGCCCACGGCCACCTCGGTGAGCATTGCCAAACCGGTCGGACCGATTTGCAATCTGCATTGCGACTACTGCTACTACCTCGACACCGTCGATCTCTTCGCGCGTGACGAACGGTTTCGGATGAGTGAGCAAGTCCTGGAGCGATACGTGGCTGGCGCCATAGCCGGCGCCATCGCGTCGCCGGTACATTTCGTCTGGCACGGCGGCGAACCGCTACTGGCCGGCCGGGCCTTCTACGAATCCGCCTTCGAACTGCAGCGACGGTATTTGCCGGCGGGATGGACCTGTCTGAACAGCATGCAAACCAACGGTACCCTGCTGGACGATCGATGGGCGTCCTTCATCGCCGAACACCACGTCGCGGTCGGTTTGAGCATCGACGGACACCCGGCCGCCCACGACCGCCTGCGCCGTGACCGCCGCGGGCGCGAGACGCACGCCCGCGTGCTCGCGGCGCTGGCTCGACTGCGCACACACGGCGTGGAGCCGGACATCCTCTGCACCGTGAACGCGGTGAGCGCGGCCGATCCGTTGACGCTTTACCGCTACCTGCGCGACCTAGGGGTCTCGTGGATCCAGTTCATTCCCGTCGTTGCACGCGACCATGACGGCGTCGTCACCGCGCAATCAGTCACCCCCGAAGCCTTTGGGGCATTCCTCTGCGCCGTCTTCGATGAGTGGGTCCGTCACGACGTTAATCGGCTGGTCGTCCAGGGCTTCCTCGAGGGACTCTTCGTCACGACGAGCGGCCACGGCACGTTGTGTGTTTCGGCCGAGACCTGCGGCCAGGTCCTCGCGATCGAACACGACGGCAGCGTTTACTCGTGCGATCACTTCGTCGACCGCGCCCATCGACTCGGTTCGCTTCGAACGGACAGCCTGAGCCAGTTGGCCAACTCCACTCGACAGCAGGACTTCGCCGCGGCCAAGCGCGACGCACTGCCGACGGAGTGTCGCGACTGCACCGTTCTCGCCTTCTGTCGGGGGGGATGTCCGAAGGATCGCTTCACGAGCACCGCCGCGGGCGAGCCAGGGCTCAACTACCTGTGTGCCGGATATCGCCGCTTCTTCGAGCACGCCCGAACGCACCTCGAGCGAATGGGCGAGCTCGTGGCCCGTCGGCAGCGACCGTCGTTGATCATGGCCGAACTCGCCGACGCCGAGGCATCACGTGAACGTTCGTTTCAGCTCGCTCGACGCAATGACCCGTGCCCGTGCGGAAGCGGTCGCAAATTCAAGAACTGTTGTCTGATGCTGCGAGGACACGTCGCACCCGCGCCGCGCCGCGACGACCGGGTTGCGAGCCAGCGCGACGTGAACACGCCGGCATCAACGCCCACCGTCGGCGACGCCGGCGGCGAGGCCAAGCCCGCCCCGACGCCCTAGAAGTCCGACCGGCCCGCTCCCGACGTTGAGGCGGCATCCGACGGCGGCGACCTCGTCGCCCCGGTCGACGCGTCGCGCCAACCCCACGTCAGCTGATCATCGGCGCGTACGACGCTGCTCGCACATCACGCGAGGTCCCTGTCCACACGATGGCGTGGCCTTGAGCGGTCGCCCCCCAGCGCAAATAGGGACGTAGCGACCTCGCCAACGCGAGTGCCTGCACGCCGGAGCCGACGATCGGGTTCGTTCCGTGATCGCCGAGCACGACGGCGTACGCCGTGACGCTCGCACCACCCACCACGAAGTTGATAGCCATCACGTCACACCCGCCGGCCGCCCCGGTGAAGCCCGACTTCACGCCGACGACGCCACCTTCGC
>JAKBCT010000110.1 GCA_021807655.1 Actinomycetes bacterium
TTACCGGTTGCTGAGCAACTGCTGCGTGGTGGTATGCCGGCCGTTCGCACCGCCGTCGCCGAACAGAACAAGAACGCTACGGCCCAGGGACGCCCCACGGTGGACCCGGTCACGATCGACCGTATTGCCGACGAGCTGCTAGGGCGAACCAACCTGGCGATGTGGAAGGACCGTGCTGCGGGCGCGGTGTCGGCCGGACGCGAATTGCGACTGCGCGACCTGCGCGCCGTCGTGACGTCGGCCAAGACTGTCTCGCTGGACGAGGAGGCGCGCGCCCAGCTCAAAGAGCTCCAGGCCGCTCTGAGCGCCCGGCTCGAGGCGCTGCGCAACCAGTGGAACGAACGGCTCGAGGCCGCGGTTGGTGCCGCCAATCCCGTTGACGCACTGGCGTTGGTGGCGCGGCCCCCGGACATGTCGACTCGGGTGAGCGCCGAGATGGCGACCCGCGTCGTCGCGCTGGTCTCGGCCTCGCTGACCGCTGATCTCGATCCCGCTCGATGGTGCGAGATCGTGACGCTGGCCGCCGAGACGTCGATCCGTCGCAACGTGAAGCCAGTCGCGATACCCGACAGCGAGGAGTGCCGCGCGCTCGCGGTGAAGAGTGCCGGAGCCATTCCGGAACTCGCCAAGCTGCTCGGCATGAAGGTTCCGCCTCCCCCACCACTGGCTCGGCCGGCCCGACGACCCGTTACGCGTCGCCCAGCGTAAGTAACCGCGCCTTCCAGCCAATCGATTCGAACAGCGACTTCATCGCTCGGTCGCCGGGTAGCACCAGCGCATCGTGCGCGGCTTGAGCGCGAGCGACTTGCACCAGCGCGCGGCCCAGACCCGAACGTCGACGGTCGACGCGTACGTAGAGTGCGACGATGACCTGGTCGCGAATGACCGTGAACGCGTCGACGTCACCGACGGCCCAGAGCGCGCCGTCGGTGACGAACGTGGCGAGCGCCGTATCGGGGTGATCCGTCCCGAACAGGTCGGCGAGGTACCGCGTACCACCTCGACGTTGTCGCACGGTGCCGATCGCGACGCCCCAGAGTTCCTCCAGTGCATCGGTGACGTGGCTAACGCGCTGCGGCGTCCACTGCGCGGGGGTCGTCGCTCGGTCGTCAGACGCAGTCACGACAGAGCATCTGCGCCGGATCAGCCAGCTGACTGACTTTCTTCAGCAGCCGACACGACGCACAACGAAACTCGTCGTCCTGCTTGGGCAAGATCGCCTCGGCGGCCTCGACGGCGAGCTCGGGGTCGCTCGCGCCGTCATCGTCATCCTCGGGGACGCTCGTGCGCAGGATCGTCTCGGCCAACACCTCGTCGAGGGCGAGCTCTACGTCGCTGTCGTCGACCTCGTCGTCGTCGTCGACGACAACGGCCACGGCGTCGCTAGCGTCGTCGTCGTCGAGATCCGCGTCCGCCACGACGTCCTCCGCGTCGTCTTCGACGTCGAGCTCGTCTTCGATGACGTCCACGTCGAGATCCTCGACATCGAGGTCCTCGGCCCCGACGATTTCCTCGTCGAAGCCCTCAGCGATCTCATCTTCGTCGAAAACCTCGTCGTTATCGCTTTCGCGCACCATCTCAATCCCTCTCAGTAGCGCTGGCAGTGTAGAGCCTTTTCGCACTTTCGTGCGGGACCGGTGTGAAAGGAGTTACTAAAGTCCTCACTGGTTGCGCTGGAGGCGCGTCCGCTCGGCGCGACGCTCGGCCTCGAGTCGCTCGAGATCGGTGTCCGAAAAGTCTACAAACTGTATAGCATCGGCGATCAGGTGATGGTGCGCCTCGTCTCGAATGAGCCGCGCGAAGTCGTGGGCGACGCGACGGTAGCTGGGATGACCCTGAGGGCTCGAACGCAGTTCGATCACGTGCATGGCCTCGCGCGCGTTCATCGCTATGCGGTAGCGGATTTTGAAGGCCAGGGCAACGGCGTACTGACTCTGCACCGGAAAGGGCGTCACCAGCTCGTGGTAGAGCGCCGCGGCGTGTTCGAGTGACTCGACGTAGCGCTGCTCGAGACCAGCCTCGGCGACGACGTCGGGAACGTCGTAGCCGAGATCGACGGTCAAGGGCTGCCACTCGGTCGTCGCGAGGCGGTGACGCTGCAGGTCGCGGAATGCGCCGTAGTCGGTGGTCAGCTCGAACTGGTAGGTGGTGTGCTCAAAGGCCCGACCCGGGCGATGACGGCGGTTGGACCGCTCACCGACGTAGGTAGCCATCAAGCGGGCCCGCTGGCTCGAGTCCAGCTCGGCGACGATTCGCGCTGCGTCGGCCGATGAGGCTCGAGAACGCTCGAAGACGATGGCTTCGAGAACCCGACGTTCGCCTTCGGGATCGTACGAGACGAGTCGAACCGCGGGCGCTTCGGTGCTCGCCGGCAGGTCCCCGGTCCACTCGGCCAGTAGGTCGGTCGTCCGCCGACGGGTTTCGGCGAGGTACGTGACCCAGCGGCCACCGCGCTCGGCGACGTCCAGACGCTTCAGGAACGAGGGGATCACCTTCTCCAGCTCGTGCTGCATGAGCGAGGCGTAGTGGTTCACCTCGGGCAGCGGGTGGGCCCGCATGCGCAGCAGGAGGGACTCGAAGGCCTGGCCCGAGCCGTAGACGCCGAGGTTGGAGAGTGCACTGGCCGGCAAGAGGCCCCGCACGGCGTCGAGCGCCTTGGCGCGGATCGCCTGGCGGTAGACAAAGTCGGTGTCCTGGGGGGTTTTGGGAAAGCGAAGCGTGAGCCACTCAGTCATCTGGCGCAGCAGGCTCGCGTAGGTGTCGAACATGCGATCCATCTCGCCGACGTAGCGCGCGCCGTAGCGAGACTCGAGCA
>JAKBCT010000020.1 GCA_021807655.1 Actinomycetes bacterium
CCCCGAGCAGGATCATGCGCTCGGCCCGCTCCATGAGACCACCCTTGGCGGCCAGACCGAGACTCTCCGCCTTGGAGCGCTGATAGGAAATAAGAAACGTCGTCGTGACGATGGCGAAGGGCAACAGCACCAGCTCACCGTGGTGGCGAGCCGTCAAGTAGTACGCCACCCCACCGAGCAGCACCGCGTCCGAGACGCGATCGACGACCGAATCGAAAAAACTCCCGCGCTGACTCGCGCGGTGCGACGCCTTGGCCACCGCCCCATCGAGCATGTCGTGGAATCCCGTCGCCGTGAGCAAGAAGATGGCGAGCAGGTGGTAGCCCACACCGATCGCCCACGCCGTGATAATCGCGAACACGAGTCCCGAGCCGGTCAGCACGTCGGCGGACACCCCGGCTCTCACCAGCCATCGCCCCACCGGTGCGGTAGTGGCGTCTACCGACTTACGGAAATTGCCATCGAACATTGATCTCCCGGACCGTCGGGCGCAATTCTAGCCAGGCCGGTCGACTCACTCGATTCCCAGTCCATCGTGCACCTTATTCCACGTCGAGGCGAGCGATTCGGGGAGCACCCGCACCTCGCCGATGGTCGTCATGAAATTCGTGTCACCGTGCCAACGCGGCAACGCGTGGGCGTGCAGATGCTTGGGAATGCCCGCACCCGCGGCGGAGCCGAGGTTCATCCCAATGTTCATGCCGTCGGCGCCGTAGGCCGTCTCCAGGGCGCGCGCGGCTCGTCGAACGGTGAGACTGAAGTCCCGGTACTCGTCGTCGTCAAGATCGGTGAGCGCCCCAACGTGCCGGTACGGCAAGATGAGCAGGTGTCCCGAACCGTACGGGAAGGCGTTCAGTGCGACGTAGGCGTACTCCCCACGCCACAGCACGCCCGTGTCGCTGCTCACCCGCTCTTTGGCCAGTGAGCAGAAGACGCACGTACCATCGCCGTGCGCGTTCGCCACGACGTCGTCACTGGTGACGTACTGTTCGCGCCACGCCGCCGAGAAGCGCTCAAGGGGCACTTAGTGGTCCTCGGGCGCGCCGTGGTTCGCAATTTCGGCGCACAGGCGCTCCACGAAGGTTTCCAGGGCCACGTCACGCACCGGGTCCGTCGATCCTCGGGCGTTGACGCCGAGGGTGCCGCGCGCGACGTCATCGTCACCGACCACCAAAATGTACGGGATCTTTTCCATCTTGGCGCGGCGGATCCGCGCCCCCAGTGGTTCGCTGGCCGGGTCGACGTCAACGCGCACCTCGTGGTCGCGCAGTCGGTCGGCCACCGTGGCGGCGTAGCCGTCGTTCGAGTCACGCACGCTCAGTACGCGCACCTGTTCGGGGCTGAGCCACGTCGGCATGTTCCCGGCGTAGTGCTCTAACAGGACCGCCATAAACCGCTCCACCGATCCGAAGAGGGCCCGGTGAATCATGATCGGTCGACGCCGCGCGTTGTCGGCCCCGACGTAGGTGGCGTCAAAGCGTTGCGGCGTTTGGAAGTCCAACTGTATGGTCGACATCTGGTGAGTGCGCCCGATCGCGTCGCGCGCCTGCACCGAGATCTTCGGGCCGTAAAACGCTCCGCCGCCCACGTCGAGCACGAGGTCAAGACCGGCGTCGGTGGCGACGTTCGAAAGCGTCTGCTCAGCCGCCGACCACTCCTCATCGGTACCCACCGCCTTGCCCTCGGGGCGCGTCGATAGCTCCAGATAGAAGTCGTTCAAGCCAAAGTCCCTCAGCAGATCGAGGACGAAGGTGAGCAAGCTCGCCAACTCCCCGGCCATCTGCTCGCTCGAACAAAAGATGTGCGCGTCGTCCTGGGTCATACCCCGCACGCGGGTCAAGCCGTGGACCACGCCCGACTTCTCGTATCGGTAGACCGAACCAAACTCGAACAATCGCAGCGGCAGTTCGCGGTAGCTGCGCTGGCGCGACTTGTAGATGAGCACGTGAAAGGGGCAGTTCATCGGCTTGAGGTAGTAGCGCTGACCCTCGTCGAGCTCCATCGGCGGATACATCGAGTCGGCGAACCACTCGAGGTGACCGGAGGTCTCAAACAGCTCCGCCTTGGTGATGTGGGGCGAGTTGACGAACGAGTAGCCGCCGCGCACGTGGCGCGCGCGCGAGTAGTCCTCCAGGATGCGTCGCATGGTGCCGCCCTTGGGGTGAAAGACGGCGAGCCCCGGACCGAGCTCGCTGGGAAACGAGAACAGGTCCAACTCGTGGCCCAGCCGACGGTGATCACGGCGTTCCGCCTCGGCCACCTGGTGCAAGTGTGCCTCGAGGGCGGCCGCGGACTCCCACGCGGTCCCGTAGATCCGCTGCAACTGCTCGCGCTTCTCGTCGCCGCGCCAGTACGCCCCGGCCACGCGCGTCAAGGTGAAGTGGCCCAGTCGGCCCGTGGACGGCACGTGGGGACCGCGACAGAGATCTCGAAACTGCGGCGTATTCGTGTACGTCGACACCACCGCGTCGCTCTCGACTTCGCTGAGATCGTCGGCCGACGCGCCCGTCGCCACACCCTGGATAATTTCGACCTTGTACGGTTGGTCGGCGAAGAGCGAAAGACCCTCCTCCAGGGAGAACTCATCTCGAACGAAGGGCTGGTCTTCGGCGATGATCGCGCGCATCTCGGCTTCGATGCGAACGAGGTCGTCATCACTAAAGCGCGCACCGTCGGGCAACGCGAAGTCGTAGTAGAAGCCGTCGCGAATGGCCGGGCCGATGGCGTAGTGCGCCCCCGGCCAGAGCCGAGTGACCGCCTGAGCCAGCACGTGGGCGGTGGAGTGACGAAGAATCTCGCGGCCCCGGTCGCTGTTCGCGGTCACGATCGAGACCGTCGACCCGTCGCTCAGGGGAGCCACCAGGTCGCTCAGGCGACCGTTCACCTCGGCGGCGATCGCGTCGTTGGCCAGTCGCGGTCCAATCGCCGCGGCCAGATCCCGCGATGTCGAACCCGGTTCCAGGACGCGCACCGTCCCGTCTGGCAACCGTACCGAAAGATCCGACATGTCTCCCTCTCTTCGCCTTACAGCGTAACGCCCAGCAGTGTTGCGGCCGGGGCGACGTTGAAGCCGGCGTGGGCGGCCTCGTCGACGATGTCGATGGCGGCCGGAGTGTTGAGGTCGTCATCCAACGCCGCGCGAACGTCGTCGATCACCGAACTGGGGCGTCCCGCAATGAGCGTCGACTGCCAGGTGGCCAACCGAGACTGCGCTCGCAACAGCAGTTCATCACGCCACTCCCAGTCGGTGCGATAGTGCTGATCCAGCAGGGCCAAGCGAACCGAACTCGAATCAGCTCGGCGAACGAGCTCGGACACGAACACCAGATTGCCGATCGACTTGGACATCTTGGTGCCCCCCAGGCCCACCAGGCCGACGTGGAGCCAGTGTTTCACGAATGGGGCACCCGTCACTGACTCGGACTGCGCCGTTTCGCACTCGTGGTGCGGGAACGCCAGGTCGCGACCACCGCCGTGCACGTCCACGGTTTCGCCCAAATCGCGAAGGGCCAGTGCCGAGCACTCGATGTGCCAGCCCGGACGGCCCGCCCCCCATCGAGACTCCCACGATGGCTCGTCATCCAGTGACGGCTGCCAGAGCACGAAGTCGAGCGGATCACGTTTGCGAGGATCGTCGATGCGACCGCCGTGCTCGCCGGCCAGGGTCATCATCGCGGTGCGCGTCTCGTGGCTCACCTGGCCAAATCGCGGAAACTTCGAGACTTCGAAATACACCCACCCGTCAACTTCGTAGGCCAGACCCTGTTCGAACGTCTCGCCGATGAGCGTCAAGATTTCGGGGACGGCACTGGTCGCCCGGGGCTCGCTGAAACACGGCAGGAGATTGAGCATCTGCATGTCGCGCTCGAAGATGGCCATCTCCTCGGCCGCGAGGTCCAGGTAGTGCACACCGAGCTCGCGCGCCTTGCGCAAGATGTCGTCGTCCACGTCAGTCACGTTGCGCACGCATCGCGTCTCGTGCCCCGCGTCACGCAGACGCCGTTGCAGGACGTCGAACGTCAAGTAGACGTACGCGTGTCCGAGGTGAGCGGCGTCGTAGGGCGTGATGCCACAGCTGTACATCGTCACGATCGGTCCCGTGTCGAGCGGGAACGTTCCGCGCCGTGCCGTGTCGTACAGCCGCATCACTGGGCCAGGCCTTCCAGTCTCACGTACGAGTGCGCCCGGTGTCGCATGTTGATCGACACGCAAACGGCCGTGAACGCCTCAACCGCACCGGCCAGCGCGAGCGATCCAGCTACGACCGCGCGAAGTCCGGGCATCGCGGTGATCACCTGAGCCACCGCGTCACGCGCGTCGGCCTTGTCACCAACGACGATGACGTCCGCGTCCAGGTCACTGCCCAGGTCCTCCATTTGGGCGGCGGGCAGGTGGTGGAACGCGCCCACGATAACGCTCGCGGGTAGCGCGGCGGCCAGCTGGCCGGCCATCGAGCCCCGGGGAAGCGTCAGCGGCACTAACTCTCGACCTTCGCGAACCATCGCGTTCACCATCGTGACGACCACTTTGTTCGCGAGCGCCTCGCGAAGGGCCGACACCGTCGCAATCGTCGACTCCCATGGCGTGGCCACAATAACCAGGTCGCACGACGCCGCCTCCTCATTGGTCACCCCGCGAATCGATCCGCTCCGTGGCCCGTCCATGCTCGCCACGACGTCGGCCGCCCGCTGGGCGTCGCGCGAACCCACGAATACGTCGCGCCCCGCCGCCGCCAGTCGGGCCGCGACGCCGCGTCCCGCGGGACCCGTGCCGCCGAGAATGCCTACCGTGCTCATCATCGTCCCCGTCGTTCGAAGTGCTGCCAGTTACGCTAACAAGATGGGCCTGTTGACGAATCACCGAATTCTTATCACCGGCGTGCTCACCGACGATTCGCTCGCCTTCGGCATCGCCGAACGAGCCCTCGCCGAGGGCGCCGCCGTGATTCTCACGGGCGCCGGTCGTGGCCTCTCACTGACTCGCCGCACGGCGCGAAAGTTGGGTGACGTGGGCGAGGTCCTGGAGCTCAACGTCACCGAGCCCGAGCAAGTTCGCTCGGCCGTGGTGGCGGTGACCGAGCGTTTCGGCCGCCTCGACGGACTCGTGCACGCCATCGGTTTTGCCCCACCGTCCTGTCTCGGCCAGGGAATGTTCACCGCACCCTTCGACGACGTTGCCCTGGCGATGAACGTCTCGACGTATTCCCTCGCGACGCTCGTCGGCGCCTTCCGCCCGCTGCTTCGCGCCAGCACCGCGCGCGGTGGAGCGTCCGTGTTGGCACTCGACTTCGATGCGTCGCGCGCCTACCCGCTCTACGACTGGATGGGCGTGATGAAAGCCGGCCTCGAGTCGCTCGGACGCTACCTCGCTCGTGAGGTGGGACCGGACCAGATTCGCGTCAACATGTTGGCCGCCGGTCCCATCCGAACCGTCGCCGCGAAGTCAATACCGGGTTTCACCCACTTCGAGGACACCTGGGGCGAACGGGCTCCTCTGGGCTGGGACGTGCACGACGCCAGCGCGGTGGCCGACGCCGCGGTGGCTCTGCTCTCGCCACTGCTACGGCTGACGACCGCCTCGATCATCCACGTCGACGGGGGCGTTCACGCGATGGGTTAATCGGACTGCGCCGCGAACTGGGTCTCGTACAGCACCCGGTACAGTCCGCCGCGCGCCAACAGCTCGCGGTGACTCCCGCGTTCCACGATGGTGCCGCCATCAACGACCAGTATCTGGTCAGCGTTGCGAATGGTCGAGAGCCGGTGCGCGATCACCAAGGAGGTCCGCGTGGCCATCGTGGAGTCGAGCGCGCGCTGGACCGCCGCTTCGCTCTCGGCGTCCAGGTGGGCGGTGGCCTCATCTAGCACGACCAGTCGGGGCGCCTTGAGCAACAATCGAGCCAGCGCAACACGTTGCTTCTCGCCACCGGACAAGCGGTAGCCCCGTTCGCCGACCACCGTGTCCAGGCCCTGGGGTAATGACTGAACGAGGTTCCAGATCTGGGCGGCTCGCAACGCCTCTTCGATCTCACTGGACGACGCCGTCGGCCGCGCGAAGCGAAGGTTCGCGTCAAGCGTGTCGTGAAAGAGGTGGGGATCTTGGGTCACCACACCCACCGTCGCGTTCAACGACTCGGACGTGGCGTCGCGCACGTCGACGCCGTTGATCGCCACGCGACCGGCGTCGACGTCGTACAGCCTCGACACCAGCAGGGAAATCGTCGTCTTGCCGGCCCCGCTCGGTCCCACCAACGCCGTCATCGTTCCCGGTTCGACGACGAACGTTACGTCGTGCAGTACCGAAGTACGCGGGGTGTCATCGAGCGTGGCCACCGCCTCGAGGGACGCGAGCGAGACCTCGTCGGCACCGGGATAGGCGAAGGATACGTTCTCAAAGGACAGCCTGGCCGGACCGTCAGGAATCGCGATCGCGTCCGGCGACTCGACAATCATCGGTTCGAGGTCGAGGACCTCGAAGAGCCGCTCGAAGCTCACCATGGCGGACATGTAGTCAATGTTGAGGTTCGACAACTGGGTCAACGGTCCGTAGAGACGCGTCAGATACGCCGTCAACGCCACGACGGTGCCGATCGCCAATGTCTTGTGCAGCACTGCGGTCCCACCGAAGCCGTACGCGAAGGCGGTCGCCAACGAGGCGGTGAGCCCGAGCGCGACGAAGAAGAACCGCTGATAGGTCGCCTGACGGATTCCGATATCTCGTACGTTGCCCGCGCGACGCTCAAAGACCGCGAGTTCGTCGTGGGGACGTCCGAACAGCTTCACCACCATGGCGCCAGCGACGTTGAATCGCTCGGACATCACCATGTTCATCTCCGCGTTCAGCTCCATGCCGCGCTGAAACAGGGTCCCGAGGCGACGACCGACGAACCGCGCGGGAATCAAAAACGCCGGCAGCAACGCGAGGGACACCAGCGTGATCTGCCAGCTGAGAAAGAGCATGGTGGTCAGGATCAGTAGCACGAGCACGACGTTGCCCACCACGTTGGAGAACAGGTCCGTAAAGGCCTGCTGCGCACCGATGACGTCATTGTTCAATCTGCTGATCAGTGCCCCGGTCTGGGTGCGCGAGAAGAACGCGATGGGCATGCGTTGGATGTGTTGGTACACCCGGGCCCGTAGATCGAAAATGAGACCTTCGCCGATGACGGACGAGATTCGCCGTTCGGCCAGCGAGAGGACCGCGTCGAAAATCGCCAAGCCCGCCGTCAGCAGCGATAGTCCGATGATGAGCCCCTCGCGGTGGTGGGCGATGCCGTCGTCGATAATGGCCCGCAAGACCAGCGGCGAGACCGAACTCACGACCGCGTCAAGGACTACCGCGCCGAGGAACACCACGAGCACGCCCCGGTAGGGTCGTGCGAAGACCACGACGCGGGCGAGCGTGCCACGCTTGATGCGATGTTCGAGCAACGAACGGTCGCGTTGCATCGAACGCATCCCGGCGCGACCGGCGTGCATCGTCATCGTGTCTCCATCACGTCGAGTGTAGGAATCGCCGGCCGCTGGCTATCCGTGGGCGGCGCCCGCGACGATCAACGCGCCCAACGTCGTCATAACGCAGCCGCCGACAGTTCGCAGCGTCACCAGACGCTTGGGCGAACCCGAGAGCCACACCCTGGCCGTACCCGCGATCAGACCCCAGGTGGAATCGCTGACGAACGCCATGGCGCTAAAGACGATGCCCAACTCGACCAGTTGCGTGGTGACGTTACCCTTGGTCGCGTTGACGAAGTGAGGAAAGACCGCGGCGAAGAACACGAGCGACTTGGGGTTCAAGATCCCAACGGTGAAGCCCTGGCGCACGATGCGTATCGGCGTCGGTCGTTGTTCTTCGCGACTGGCCATCGCCGCGGCGTGGGCCCGGCGGTGCCGCAACGCATCGATACCCAACCAGACGAGGTATCCCCCGCCGAGCAGCTGCAGCGCGATCGAGAACGCGGACGATCGGGCGAGCAGCGGTCCCAGTCCCAGGGCGACCACTACGGCGAGCACCAGCGTGCCCAACGAATTGCCGAGCACCGTCAGAACCGCGACGGTGCGGCCCCACGCCACGCCGCGAGCGAGGGTGAACAGGACGCTCGGGCCCGGCACCATGATGATGATGATCGACGCCACGAAAAAGGTGACGAGCTGTGTCCCGCCGATCACGCGCTCACCCGCGAGACGACCCATTCCAGCGCCCGAAGACTCGCGCCGATGCTGAACCCAATGGTCGAGGCGAAGACCGCGGTGCCCACGCCGACGGTGCCGCCCAGCAGCCAACCCACGCTCAACACCGTGACCTCGAGCCCCACGCGAACGTAGACCACACTCACGCCCCAGCGACGGTGCAGACTGGTCATCAATCCATCACGCGGACCCGGTCCGAGCCCGGTCGTGAGGTACAGCGCGCTACCCACGCCGATGGCGACGACGGCGCCAGCCACCAGAACCGCCCGCCCAGCGGCCGTGGCGGGCGAACTGACTGAGGTAGCGGTCACGTCCAGCACGAGCGCGATGATGACGACGTTGGCCAGAGTGCCGAATCCGGGTCGTTCGTGCAGCGGCCACCAAGCCATGAGGATGGTGGCGCTGATGGCGAAGGTGGCCCAACCGAGTGGTAGGTGGAGGTGGCGGGCCACGCCCTGGGCCAGGACGGTCCAGGGCGTGGCACCCCAGCGTGACAACACCAGCAAGCCCTCACCGAATCCGAAAAGTGCGAGACCGCAGATCAATGGCACCACCATCCGGGGTCGAAGGGCCCACGGTGTCGCTGCTCGCCACGGAACCCGAGGTATCCGATGACTGAGGCGCATTAGACACCCCAGTGTAGTCATCGACCCTTACGTGGCCGAATCGCTTTCGAGCAGGTTGCGCTCAGCTCGCGCGCCGGTGCCCCCCACCGCCGCGAACACCGCGGACATGACCATGAGGGCGCTCGCGATGAGCAGCGCGATATGCAAGCCCGTCGTGAACGCGCCGTACGCGGCGTTCACGACCTTGTCGATGATGGCCTGGATAGCTTTGCTGCCTCCCTCGTACTGTTTGGCCTTCGCGCCAATGGAGCCGGTGGTGAGCGCCGAGATAATCTCGGCGCGGTACGCCGCCGGAACGCCGATCTGGGTCAATCGCTGGGTGAGGTGCACGGTCAGCTGGCCGTTCACGATGGAGCCGAGAATCGCGACTCCCGCTACCGCACCCAGTTCACGGCTCGTATTGACGGTCGACGCCGCCATGCCCGAGTGAGCGGCCGGCAGTGAGTGCAGTGCGTCCGAGGTCACCGGCACGACCACGATGCCGAAGCCAATGCCGGCGAGTCCCATCGTCCACCCCAGTGAGCCAACCCCGACGTGGACGTCGATCACGAGGTTCGTTAAGAACACGCCCAAGGCAGCCACGAGACTGCCCACGATCATCGGAGTACGCGATCCGGCACGAGCGACCCAACGTCCGCTAAACAGCGAAGCCAGAACCATGCCAGCGAGCAGCGGCAGGAAGTCCAGCGCCAACTGGTACGCCCCCACGCCGGCGACAACTTCCAGGTAGAGCGCCACGAAGAAGAAGATCGAGAAGATCGAGAAGTAGCTGGTGAACGCGACGAAGTTCGCGCCCAAAAAGATCCGGCGTCCAAAGTAACGCAGATTGATCATGGGGTGTTTGGACTTGGATTCGACGATCACGAACGCAGTCAGCGACACGACGCTGATCACGTACAGGGCGATGATTGACGACGCGCCGTAACCAACGGACTCACCCGCGATGGTGGCGAAGGTCGCCGTGGCGAGCGCGGTGGCACTCAGTATGAAGCCGCCAACGTCCAGTCGCGCATGAATCTCGGGCGCACTGTCGGGCAGCGCGACGAACGCGATGACGAACGCCGCGCTCCCGAAGAGGACGTTGAACCAGAACAGTGCTCGCCACGACCAGATACCGACGAGCACGCCGCCGATCACCGGTCCCGAGGCGAGGGCGAGTCCCGAGACGGCCGCCCACGCGCCCAACGCGCGTGCGCGCCGCTCGCGTTCTGGATAGATGTGACGAATCATGGACAGGGTCCCCGGTTCCGAACCCGCCGCGCCGATGCCCATGATCACGCGCCCGACGATCAGGGTATTGGGATCCTTCGCGAGCGCACTAACCACCGAGCCGGCACAGAAGATGGCCACGCCTACCAACATCACCGGCTTTCGACCAATGAGGTCACCGAGTGAGCCGCTGACGAGCATGAGGCTCGCGAACGCGAGGGCGTACGCGCCGACGACCCACTGCAGTTGCGGCACCCCGGCGTGTAGTTCGGTTTGCACATTGGTCAACACCGGACTGACCACCGTATTGTCGAGAAACGTCAAAAAGAGAACCGACATCAGCGCCGTGAAACTCAAATGCGACCAGAATCCCGTCGTGGGAGACTCGACCGTAGCCGCCGAGGCGCTCACCACGGCCGATCCGTCGCCTGGCCACGTCATTGCTAACTCCTAGTCCAATCCCGCCGTACCAACTGCATTCACGACCACTCCCCTCGCGGTGGTGGCTCGCATCGAGTCACCGCCACGACTCGCGGGTGACGATCGTTGCATCTACATCATCATCTCGTTACGGCCGCACGAACGCGATGCGAGCGGACGCCGTGTCGTGACCAGATATGTTGCCGACGCTAATTGCGCAGTCCCGTAAGTTCTTCACGGTCGTGCCGCAGAATCCCGAGCCCTTGCCCGATCCGATCTTGCCCGTAACGACCCGCACCTTGGTTACCGGCAACACGCCCTTGGCGGTGATCGTCGCGACCACTGGGTTGTTCGTGTCGCACTGACCTTGTCCGCTCGCCGTGGCCATGCACTCGACGATGAACACTGTATCTTTCGGCTTGAAGCCGGCACCGTGTACTTTCACCACCTGACCCTTATGAAGGCTGGTCGACGGCGTAACCACAATGCGCGGACCCTTGGTTGCTCCCGACACGACGCCCCCCACAGCGCCCAGCGCAACCACCAGGGCCGCGCTCGCTAGCAATCGCCACCCTCGTGCGCCACGCATGCATCCTCCCTTGTGAGCAGTCAATCGTCGTACCGCGAGCGGGCGGTTCCTTCAATCGCCCGCTAGCGATCGTCTCGTAACTCACATGGTAGTCACGTTGCGAAAGGTCAATACACCCATTTACCAGGTCCAAAGAGCCCTCAGTGGGTGGGACAGCCTTGACGGGTTGTCATCGACGACAACCGATCCTGCCGCGCCACCACGTTTACACTGGGGTGAGGCCAAATTGAGACGATCGTCTCGCGGCAAGGACTGGTCCAATGAGTGTGACCACCCCCGATCCAGCGTCGCGCTGGCCGTGGCTCATCCAAGGTGGGATGGGCATCTCGATCTCGGATTGGCGCCTGGCGCGCAGCGTGGCCCGAGCTGGCCAGTTGGGGGTTGTCTCGGGAACGGCGATCGATACCGTTTTCGCCCGCCGGCTTCAAAAGCACGGGGTAGATGAGCGTCTTCGGGCCGTCCTCGCTCGGTTTCCGGTGCCGGCCATCGTCGACGATGTACTTCACCAGTTCACTTCGGTCCGCCGTCGCGCGACCGGGGCGTACCGCACGCCGGTCATGCTCACGCACCAGTCCAAGCAGCGTTCGATTGACCTCCTCGTTCTCGCTGCCTTCGTCGAGGTGGCGTTGGCCAAATCGGGACACGGTGGACTCGTGGGAATCAATCTGCTGACCAAAGTGCAGCTTCCCACCGTGGCGTTGCTCTGTGGCGCGATGATCGCTGGTGTCGACTTCGTGCTGATGGGGGCTGGCGTTCCGACCCATATCCCCGGGATCCTGGAGCGACTTCGTCAAGGTTTCGGCGTCAGCACGCCGCTCGACATGGTCGACGTCTCGGTGCGCGATGCGCCGGTCGTGCACTTTGACCCATCGCCGTACCTTGACGGCGCGTCGTCGCTTACCCGTCCTCGCTTCCTCGGCATCATCTCGTCAAACGTCTTGGCCGCGGCGCTGATCAAGCGCAGTGACGGTCCAGTCGACGGTTTCGTCGTCGAGCGTCCCGTCGCTGGTGGACACAATGCTCCGCCCCGGGGCACACTCACCCTCGACGACCATGATGCGCCCATTTACGGACCGCGCGATGAGGTGGACTTCGCGTGCCTCGCCGAACTCGGTCGACCCTTTTGGA
>JAKBCT010000021.1 GCA_021807655.1 Actinomycetes bacterium
GCCATCGCCGACGCGACGACAGCTCGCGACGACGTTGCAGCGGGCGATCGCCGGTGCCGGCTGGCGACTCATCTCCATGGAGGGCGCCAACACGTTCCTGCGGGCGACGTCGGTGCGTCCGAGTGCCTGGCTGGGTTCGCACGTGGGGACCGCGAAGGTCATCAACGTTCGCGACACCGCCTGGGGTGATTCGTGGATCACGGTGCGCGCGAGCGCGCCAACCGTGCTCAAACGCTCAATGGAGTGGGTCCCCGGATGGCGGGCCACGGCGACTAACTTCCGGACCCATCGGACCGTTACCCTGCACGTCGTGCGATCGGGATTGATCCAGCAGGTGTCTGTCCCGCGGGGTACTTGGACCGTGTATTTCTACTACCACGCCCCACATATCGACGCCGGCTTGCTCGGCACCGCGATCGGGTCTACGGGCTGGATCGGTGCCGTCGTCATCTGGGGGCGAACGCGGCGTCGAGGTAAGATGCCCGCGTGAAGCGCGTCGTGATCGTCGGTGGCGCGGGGCGAATGGGCCAAGCCCTTACGGTCGGACTGAACGCACTCGACGGCGTTGACGTCGTCGCCCTGGTCGACGTGACGCCACCGCTGGACACCCACGGCGCGCGCTATGTCGAGCGTCTCGATCAACTCGAGGCGTCGGGCGTCGACGCCGTCGTGGACTTCTCCACACCGGCTGGCGTGGTCGGGTCGGCTCACTGGTGCGCCACGACGCGGATTCCGCTGGTGGTCGGCGCGACCGGGCTCGGCGAGGAGGCGTGGGCCGCGTTGCGGTTGGCCAGCCACGAGACGACCGTGATCGTTGCGTCGAACTTCTCGGTCGGTGCGGCACTCGCCGAACGTTTCGCTGCGCTCGCCGCTCCATACTTCGATCGGGTCGAAATCGTCGAGCTCCATCACGATCGAAAGGCCGACGCCCCTTCGGGAACATCGATCGCGACGGCCCGGGTGATCGCCGCGGCCCGCCGTCGGGCTGGCCGCGCGACCGAGGCCGACCCGACCGTGCGCTTCACCGTTGCCGGCGCCCGCGGCGGCGACGTCGATGGCGTGCCGGTTCACTCGGTTCGCCTACCGGGACTCGTGGCCCATCAAGAGGTGCTGTTCGGTGCGCCGGGAGAGGGACTCACCATTCGCCACGACTCCTTCGATCGCGCCAGTTTCGTCGCCGGCGTCGCACTCGCGCTGGAACACCTATCGCCCGACGCGGGTCTCATCGAGGGAATCACCTCGTTCATCGACGAGGACGTGAGAACGCAGTCGCGACGCTGGTAAGTTCACAGCATGGCGTCAACGCGATTCGGTAGGGTCCTGACGGCCATGGTGACGCCGTTTGGCGCGGACGGGTCCATCGATTTCGACGTCGCGGCCGCCCTCGCCCGATTCCTCGTCGAGGAGGGAAGTGACGGCCTGGTGCTGGCCGGATCGACCGGCGAGGGATCGGCGCTCAGTGACGACGAGAAACTCGATCTCTTCGCCTGCGTGGCCCGAGCGGTAACCGTTCCGGTGCTGGCTGGTTCGACGTCCTCGGATACGGCGCGCTCGGCGGACCTCACGTCGCGCGTGGCCGCGACCGGTGTCGCCGGCGTCCTGGCTACGACGCCCGCGTACGCGCGACCGAGCCAGCGGGGCATCGCGGGGCACCTCGGAGCCGTAGCCGACAGCACTGACCTGCCGATCATGCTCTACGACATTCCCGCTCGCACTGGCCGCAAGATCGCGTCGGCGACGACCATTGAATTGGTCCGCGCTCACCACAATGTGGTCGCGCTGAAGGATGCGTCGGGTGACCTACCCGCCGCGGCGCACACCAAGGCCGTGCTCGGCGACGAACTCGATCTCTACAGTGGCGACGACGCTCTGCTGCTGCCGTTCCTCGCAATCGGCGCCGTCGGGATCGTCTCGGTGGCCGCGCACTGGGCCGGGCGAGAGTTCGCCGAACTGGTGCGGCGCGCTGGCGACGGCGACTGGGACGGCGCCCGCGCACTGAACGAGCGGCTGTTCTCGAGTTGCGCCTTCGAGTCCAGCGAGGCGGCGCCGAATCCCCAGCCGGCCAAGGCCGCGATGCGGGCACTGGGTCTGGCCGTCGGTCAGTGTCGGTGGCCGCTGGGACCGGCCGACGAGGCAGTGGATCAAGCGGCGCAATCGGTGATCGCCGGGCTACGGTCATTGCGTGGCTAAGGAACATGTGCGCGTAACGTTCCTCGGCGGTCTGGGCGAGATCGGACGTAATTGTTTGGCGATCGAGCAAGACGGTCGAATCGTGGTTATCGACGCGGGACTGATGTTCCCCGAGCCGACCATGTACGGCGTCGACCTCATCTTGCCCGATTTCCGATGGCTAATCGAGCGCCGAGACCGGGTGGACGGTGTCGTCTTGACCCACGGGCACGAAGATCACACCGGGGCGCTTCGCTACCTGTTGAAGGACGTGAACGTGCCGGTCTACGGATCGGCGCTGACCCTCGGGTTCGCTCGGCACCGACTCAGCGAAGCCAAGATGGCTGGATCGTGCACGTTCATCGAGGTGCACGACGGCGAACGGCGCCGGATCGGTCCCTTCGACTTCGAATTCATTCCGGTCACGCACTCGGTGCCGAGCGCTCACGCGCTAGCGATCCACACCGCCGTTGGCGCCGTCGTGCACTCGGGCGACTTCAAACTTGACCAGACGCCGATCGACGGTCGCCGCACCGATCTGTCACGGCTCGCGTCACTGGGCGATGAGGGCGTGACGTTGCTGCTCTGTGACTCGACCAACGCCGAAGAGCCGGGCTTTACGAACTCCGAACGGTCAGTTGGCGGCACCCTTCGTCGACTGTTCCTGGAGCGGCCCGATCGCCGGATGGTGGTGGCGTGTTTCGCGAGCCATCTCCATCGGATACAGCAGATCATGGACGTGGCACGTGGTCAGGGGCGCAAGGTCGCCTTGATGGGCCGGTCCATGGAGGCCAACGTCAAACTGGCCCGCAAGTTGCACCTCCTGCACGCCGACGCCGCTGACTTCATCGACCTGGAGACCGTCGATCGGTACCAACCCGGTGAAGTCTGCGTCATCTGCACCGGCAGCCAAGGCGAGCCCCTGGCCGCGCTGACCAAGCTCTCGCGCGGCGACGCGCGCTTCTTGCGCGTGGGCAGCTCGGACACCGTGATCCTGAGCTCGCACCCGATTCCGGGTAACGAGTGGTCCGTCGGGCGCGTCATCGACGACCTGCATCGCGCGGGCACCGAGGTCATCGACTCGAGTCAGGAGCCGGTCCACGCGTCGGGTCACGCTCGCCAAGGTGAGTTGCGGACGTTTCACCAGCTGGTTCGCCCGAGAAACTTCATTCCCGTGCACGGGGAGTACCGTCACCTCGTCCATCACGCCGCGTTGGCCGAGTCGATGGGGCTGGCGCCCAAGCACATCTTGTTGTGCGAGGACGGCGACCAGATCGACGTTCGCCTCGACGGCATCCGTCGGGCCGGCGAGGTTCCCGCGGGACTCCACTACATCGACGGATCGGCTGGCGACCTGGACGAACGTCCACTGGAGGAGCGCCGGATGCTCGCCGAATTCGGTGTCCTGTTGCTCACCGCGGGGATCGATCGAGAACGCGGACGGCTGGTGCAACCGGTACGCGTGACCGCGCGCGGCTGGTTCGACGGCGATACCGATCGCGAGCTCATCGCGGCGGTCACCGAGACGGTTCGGGCCGCCCTGGACGAGGCGCTCGCTGAGGGGGTGCGTGACGAGAGCGCGCTTAATCGAGCGGCGCAACGAGCAGCCGGTCGGCTGCTCGGCCAACGATTCCGCCGCCAGCCCGTGCTGCTCGCCGCGGTCGGGGTCTTCTAGTCCTCAGACTTGTCGGGTTCGCCGTGGTCGGCGTTGCGCCGACCGTCTCGCCAGTACGCCTTGTAACTGACCTCGTCGTCGGCGAGTCCACGGTCTCGTAGGGCAACGCGCAACGCCCGCACGACGGCGAACTCCCCGAAGACGTAGGCGTGACCGGCGTCGGGCGGGAATGCGAACGCGCCCAAGGCACTGAGCAGGCCAGCCGGATCGTTGCGATGACGCCCGCGACGGTCGACGAAAATGCCCGTCACGCCGACGCCCTCATCGAACGCCGCGGTCAGTGCGTCTTGGTCATGGTCAATCTCGACGATGACGACGACGCGCCCCGGCCCGTCGACGCTCTGGGCCAAGCGGTAGAACGCGGCGAGGCCGCTCACGTCACCCAGGAAGAGGTGCCAGTGCGCACGCTGATCGAGGGTGATCTTGCCCCGCGGGCCGATCACATCCAGCGTGGTCCCGGGGGCTACCGAACGCGCCCACGCGCTGCCGGCGCCGTCGTGGTTCGTGCTGATCCACAGCGTGAACTCGTGGTTGGTCGGATCGACCGATCGAACGCTGTAGCGGCGCCGGACGTGGTGCTCCCCATCGCGCAGTCGCACCATGACGTCGTTGCCGGGCTGCCCGGCCAGCGTCGGATCGCCGTGAAGCACCAGTTCGGTGAGCGACGGCGACAGTGGCCGTGCACTGACGACGGTGCAGACCGCGGCCGTGGCGTGCACCCGCGCAGCGAGTTCCGTGGAGGAACGGTGGGGAGCGGACACGCCGCCAGCCTACTGGGGTCGCGTTTACTCGCCGGCGCGATCGGACCTCGACGCACGACACGAATGGCCCGAGTGGCGAACCAGTGTTCGGTAGTTTGGATGTTGTGGCGTCGGCTCAAAAACCCAAGAAGGCTCGGGCGCGCACGCAGCCGCCGCGCGCGCGTGGGTCGCACGCGTCGCACGCTACGCCTTCACTATGGCGCCGCCACCGACGCGACGTGTGGGTCGTCGCCCTTGTCGTTCTCGGACTCTTCCTCGGTCTCGCCGAAGTTCACGCCCTCGGTGCCGTAGGACGTCCCCTGGCCCGGTTGGTGGGCGAGTTGGTCGGTGTGGCTCGGGTGATCTTGCCGATTGCGTTGGTTGCCCTGGGCGTGACACTGGTGCGCGAACGCGTGGAACTCGATACCGTACGGCTGAGTTGGGGACTCGTGCTCGGCGTGATCGGCCTGAGTGGACTCGGTGACCTCGCGGGCGGGCGTCCCTCAATTCACGCGACCGCCGCGCAACTCGGTCGCGCCGGCGGTTGGCTCGGGGTGCTGAGCGGCGGTGGGCTCGGTCGCGCGTTCGGATCGGTGGGGGCCGTCGTGGCGCTCGTGGCCGTGTTGGTGATCGCGGTCATTGTCACTACCGGCGTAGGGCTGCGCACCCTCGTCACGGTGGCGGTGCGTTGGACGCGTGGCGCGGTGCGGGCGCTGACGCGCTGGTGGATTCCAAAGAGCCAACCGCCGACGTCAGGCGCGGCGAGTCCACTTGCCGAGCCCGACGCGGTCCCGGGGTCTCGCCGGCGCGATCGGACCGCGCTCGCGACGCCGGTCTCTGAGGAGGGCGATGCCGTCGACGACGGGTGGCCCGACGTCGACGGCATCGACTACGTCGAACCAGATCCACCCGAGGTACCCGACGTGGACGCGGATCCAATACCCGTGCGCCGTGCCGATTCGGCTCGAACAGCGCAACCCGCGCCCGTGGGGGAGGCGGAGCGGACGTGGATGCTGCCGCCGCTCACGTTGCTCGCGCGAACGAGGGAGCAGCGACAGGATCGCGCCAGCGTGGAATTGGCCGGCGCGGAGTTAGTCGAGGCCCTGGGCGCTCACGGTGTCGAGACGACGTTGGTCGGTTTCACCGTCGGCCCCACGGTAACCCGTTTCGAGCTGGAGCTCGGCCCCGGGGTCAAGGTGGCGCGCCTCACCGCGCTGAGCAAGGACATCGCGTACGCCATGGCCACGCCCGATGTGCGGATCCTGGCCCCGATCCCGGGACGCTCGGCGATTGGCGTCGAGGTGCCCAACCGTCACCGCACGCTCGTTGCCCTCGGTGACCTGCTCGCCACCGACGAGGCGCGTGACGCCCGCCAACCACTCGACGTGCCGATCGGGCGCGACATAGCCGGTCAAACGGTGATCCTGAATTTGGGCGAGATGCCCCACGTGCTCATCTCGGGCGCCACCGGCGCGGGCAAGAGTTCGTGCATCAACGCACTCGTCACGTCCCTGGTCATCCGCGCGACACCCGAGCAGGTGCGGCTCTTGCTGATTGACCCCAAGCGCGTGGAGATGGGTCACTATCAGGACTTGCCCCACCTACTCGCCCCGGTGGTGGTCGATCCGAAGAAGGCCGCCGGCACGCTCGCCTGGGCGGTGAAAGAGATGGAACGGCGCTACGACGTGCTGGCCTCGTGCGGCGCGCGTGACATCACGGGCTATCACGAGATGATGGACCGCGGCGAGCTCGATCCGGCGCCCAGTCTGGCCGAAGAGGTTGGCGAGGCGATCGAGCGTGCGACGGGACTGGCGTCCGAGGCGCCGCGACGCGTTGGGCCCGAACGACTGCCCTACATCGTCATCGTGGTCGACGAGTTGAACGACCTGATGATGGTCGCCGCCCGCGACGTTGAGGACTCGGTGGTGCGCATAGCGCAGATGGCCCGGGCAGTGGGGATCCACCTCGTCCTGGCGACCCAGCGCCCGAGCGTCGACGTCATCACCGGCGTCATCAAGGCCAACGTACCCAGTCGCATGGCCTTCGCTGTCTCGTCCCTGGCCGACAGTCGCGTGATCCTCGACCAGGCGGGTGCCGAGCGCCTGGTGGGCAAGGGGGACATGCTCCTGGTGACCGCAACCAGCAACATTGCGCGGCGCATTCAGTCGCCGTGGGTCTCCGAGGTCGAGGTCCAACGCGTGGTCGATTACTGGCGGGCCCAGGGTGGTCGGACCGAGACCGTCGTGGCGCTCGACGTGCCCGCAGAACGAACGGGTGGAGGGCCGTCGGACGATGACGACGAACTGCTTCGCCAAGCCCGCGACCTGGTGATCCGCACGCAATCGGGATCCACCTCGATGCTCCAACGCAAGCTGCGCATCGGGTTTGCCCGTGCGGGACGGCTCATGGACCTGCTCGAACAAGAGCACGTGGTGGCACCGGGCGATGGATCCAAGGCTCGTCGGGTGTTGATCGCCCGAGACGACCACGTGGCCAGCGGCGACGAGTAGGCCCCTCGCCGAGGTCGAGCGACCGCCTACGCTACTTCCATGTTCGCGCGCGTTCCCGCCAGTTCGGCCAATCTGGGGCCCGGTTTCGACACGCTAGCGGTGGCCCTCAATCGGTACGTGGAAGTCGAGCTGCACGAGGCCGACGAGTTCTCCATCGCGACGAGCGGCACGGGCGCCGGTCAGTTCGATGACGAACACCACCTCGCCGCAGTCGTGGCGGCGTCGGTGCTGGGCCACTACCGCTTCGCGCTGTCGGTCTTCTCCGAGATTCCCCTCTCGCGGGGGTTGGGATCATCGGCGGCCGTCGCCCTCGCCGCGGCCGCAGCGGCCGGCGCCGCGGACCCCTTGGGTGTCGCCGTGCGGCGAGATGGGCACGCCGAGAACGCCGCGGCGTCGTGGCGCGGCGGGCTCGTCGTGGCCGACGCGCGTGACGGTGACGTCGTGGTCGCCGACCTGGCCCTTGACCCAGAGTGGCGGTTCGTGGTCGTCGTGCCGGACGTCGAGCTCGCGACGGCCGACGCGCGGCGGGTCTTGCCGTCACAGGTCCCCTTCGCCGACGCGGTAGCCAACCTGACGTCGCTCGGACTGTTGATCGCCGGTCTCGCGGATCATCGACGTTTCGTTGGTGGGTCGATGCGCGATCGTCTCCACCAGCCATTTCGCGCCGCCCTCCTACCATTCGCCGAAGCGCTGATGGACGCGTTGCGCGCCGCGGGAGCGGTCGACGCCTGTTGGTCGGGTGCGGGGTCGAGCATGCTCGGACTAGTCAGCGTTGACCGGGCTGACGCGGTCGCCCGTGGGGTGCGCCACTTCTGCGGCGAGGCCGGCGTCGAGGCGGTGGTGGAGGTGCTCGAAGCGGATCGTACGGGTCTGGTCGTGCGTTGAGGAGCCACCGGGACGCGCGTGCGCGCACGGTGGCCGGCGTCGCGTTCGTGCTCGCGGGCGCGACGACCATCCAGTGGTCGGCGGCAATCGTCACGCCGGTGCTCGGTGTCATCGGTCCGTCGGCGGCCACGGCGTGGCGCTACCTCATCGGCGCGTTCGTGCTCGTCGCGTTGACCCGCCCGCGGGTTCGTCACTGGTCACGATCCCAGTGGCTGGGGGCGACGGCCCTGGGTGTGTCCACGGCAGTGATGAGCTTCTGCTTCTACCAGTCGATCGCTCGCATCACGCTCGGCAGTGCCGTGGCGATTGAGTACCTCGGCCCGTTCCTCGTCGCGGCGCTCGGTCGACGCACGGCGCGTCACCTCGTCCTGGTCGCCGTGGCCGGCGCCGGTGTACTCGCCCTCGCGCGACCCGGTGGTGGGGTGACGCTCGTCGGTGGGCTGTTCGCGCTCGGCTCGGGCGCGGGCTGGGCCGGGTACGCCTTCGCCTCGCGGCGGGTCGGTCACACGACCGATGGATTTCAGGGTCTCGCCGTGGCGATGGCGATCGCGGCGGTGCTGGCGTCACCGTTCGCGGTGGCGTCCGTTACGCGACTGTTCAGCCACGCCGCGATGACCGGTCGGATGGCGCTGGTTGCCCTGATGTCCATCGTCGTGGGCTTCGCGCTCGAGATGCAGGCGCTGCGACGAATTCGGCCGTCGGTGGTCAGCGTGGTTATCGCCCTCGATCCCGCCGTCGCCTTCGTGGTCGGGTGGCTGCTGCTGGGCCAGACGATATCGACCTGGGACATCGTCGGTTTGATCTGCGTCGTGGTCGCGGGCGTTGGGGTCACCTACGACGTCGCGAAGGCCGGCGAGGCGCTCGACCTCACCGGCGTGGGCGCCTAACCGGGTCGGTAGGCTGGCTCCGTGTCGACGCCGCGCACCTTCGCCATACGCACGTTCGGCTGTCAGATGAACGAGCACGACTCCGAACGCCTGGCTGGCCTTCTGGTCGGCGAGGGGATGGTGCGCGCCTCCAGCGATGCCGAGGCCGACGTCGTCGTCTTTAATACCTGCACCATCCGCGAGAACGCGGACCTGAAGCTCTACAGCGCGCTCGGCCACCTGAAGGCGATCAAGGCGTCGCGCCCAACGATGCAGATCGCCGTGGGGGGCTGTCTGGCCCAGCACGAACGCGAGCGGATCCTCGAGCGCGCCGGTTGGGTCGACGTGGTCTTCGGCACCCATAACCTGGCCGACGCGCCGGCGCTGTTGGCGCGCGCTCGCGTGGAGGGTCCCATCGTGGACGTGCGCGACGCACCCGATCCCGTGGCGAATCGTGACATGGCGCCGGCGTTGAGCGCCGTGCGCGACGTGCCCTGGGCGGCGTGGATGACGATCCAGACGGGCTGTGACAATTCGTGCAGCTACTGCATCGTGCCCGAGGTTCGCGGCGGCGAGATCAGCCGGCCGCTCGACGACTTGATCGCCGAGGCGACGATGCTGGCGAGCACCGGGGTGACCGAAATCACCGTGCTCGGTCAGAACGTGAACTCGTACGGGCGCGACCTGACCAAACGGCGGCCGCTGTTCGCCGAGCTCCTGCGCTCACTGGGCTCAGTGGAGGGGATCGAGCGGATTCGCTTCACCAGTCCCCACCCCAAGGACTTGCGGCCCGAGACGATTGAGGCGATGGCCGAGGTCGCGGCGGTCTGCCCACAGCTGCACCTACCACTGCAGTCCGGCTCGAACCGGGTGCTGCGGGCGATGCGACGCGGCTACACCGCCGAGCGCTACCTCGAACGCCTCGCCGCCGCCCGGGCGGTGATCGACGACTTGGCCGTCTCGACCGATCTGATCGTTGGCCATCCCGGCGAGACGGACGCCGACTTCGAACAGACGCTCGAGGTGGTCGCCGCGGCCGACTATGACGCGGCCTTCACGTTCATCTTCTCGCCACGCGAGGGAACGCGGGCGGCCGCGATGTCGACGGCGTTCGTACCCGAGGACGTCATCGCCGATCGCTTCCAACGACTGAAACTGGTGCTGGACCGTTCCGCACTGCGCGCGCACGCGGCGCGAGAGGGCCGCCGCGAGGAAGTGCTGGTTGAGGGTCCGTCTCGTCGAAACAGCGAGCGTTGGTCGGGTCGTACCCGGCAGGGCAAACTGGTCCACTTCGACGCCGATCCGGGGCTACGTCCCGGTGCACTCGTGGAGGCGCTCATCGACCACGGTGCGCCCTACCACCTGCTGGGCCGGGTAACCCGCGAGCTTCGCCCGCCGCGCCACCGGGTACGCATCCCACTCGCCGTCTCGTGAGTGGGGTCGCGGTAGCGCTCGTCGGGGCGACCGCGACGGGCAAGTCCGTGCTCGCGCACGCGGTGGCGCGCGAAGATCCCCGGTGCGAGATCGTGGCCGTTGACGCCATGACCGTCTATCGAGGCATGGACCTGGCGACGGCGAAGGCGACGCCGGCCGAGCGACTCGAAGTTACGTACCACCTGCTCGACCTCGTCGGAGCGCACGAGGAGTTCACGGTCGCCCAGTACCAGCGTGCGGCGCGACGCGTGACCGACGACGTCTGGTCGCGCGGACAAAGGGTGATCTACGTTGGGGGCACCGGACTCTACCTTCGGGCCGTGCTGGATGATCTGGAGATTCCGGGGCAGTTCGACGAGGTTCGCCGCGAGCTCGAGGCGAGGGTCATGGGCGGCGAGGACCTGTACTCGCAGCTCACCCGCGTGGATCCCGTGGCCGCGACCCGTCTCGAGCCGAGCAACGTTCGACGCGTCGTTCGAGCGCTGGAGGTGACGCTCGGCAGTGGCCGACCCTTCTCGACGTACGGGCCCGGGCTCGCCACGTACGCACCAGCGCGGGTCGTGCAGGTGGGTCTTCGGGTGCCCGTCGAGGAACTCGACGCACGGATCGAACGTCGTTTTCACCAGTGGATGCGTGACGGCCTGCTCGACGAGGTTCGCCGACTCGTCGCCGATCCGCGCGGGCTCAGCCGGACGGCTCGTCAGGCGGTTGGCTATCGCCAGATGCTCGCGCACCTCGAGGAGGGTCTCGATCTGAACGCGGCGGTCGAGGCGTCGATCGCTCAGAGCCGACGCCTCGCGCGCCGTCAGCGATCGTGGTTCAATCGCGATCCTCGAATCGAGTGGTTCGAGGATCCGCTCGCCGCCGCACAACGGGTCACCGACGTGTTGAACGGCGCCGACGGCGACGTGCGAGACTGGCGAACGTGACACTTCGCTTCCTGCAGAAATGGCACGGGGCCGGCAACGACTTCTTGGTTGAGGTACTCGAGCACGGCACGGCGCCCTGGTGGGACGCGGCACGGGTGCGAGCGGTCTGTCAGCGTTCGACCGGGGTTGGCGCCGACGGTCTGCTGCTGGCGACGGTTGGCTCCGAGGTCACGATGGTGCTCTACAACGCCGACGGCAGTCGGGCAGAGATGTCGGGCAACGGCGCGCGATGCCTGGCCGCGGCGGTGCGACGAGCGACTCGAGGCACCTGGCGCGAGCTCGATCTGCACACCGACGCAGGCGTTCGCCACGTGCGTCTGACTGGTGACCGAGATGCGGGAACCGGACAGGTCGACATGGGTGAGGTGACCAGTGGCCCGGGACCCGAGGGGTCGCTCGGTTCGGCGACGGTCGGTAATCCTCACGTGGTCGCGCTGGACAACCCGACGTGGACTGTGGAACAACGCGAACGTCGAGCGCGAGACTGGGCCGACGCGATGGGTGGGGCGAACGTTGAGTTCATCACGCCCGTGTCGCCCGATCGGATCGAGTTGAGCGTCTTCGAGCGAGGCGTGGGATGGACGCTCGCCTGTGGTACCGGTAGTTGCGCGGTCGCCGCGGTGGCGCGCGACCATGGTCTCTGCGGCGACGTGGTGGTGATTGGCAACCCCGGAGGCGATCTCGAGGTGCGCCTCGAGGGACGGCGCGCCACCCTCGGGGGCCCGTTCCAGTTCGTCGC
>JAKBCT010000111.1 GCA_021807655.1 Actinomycetes bacterium
CCCCCGGGGCCGACAATCTTGTCGACTCGAGGTATCGAAGCCGTGCCGTAGGCCATCGCGGCAATCGCTTGGGCCCCACCGATGGCCCACACCTCCTCAATGCCGAGCAGCGCCGCGGTGGCCGCGACGGCCTGGGCCCCCCGGGGCGGGGTGCAAACGACGATACGCTCCACGCCGGCCTCGCGCGCGGGTATCGCCGTCATGATGAGCGACGAGACGAGCCCACTGGGCACGTAGATCCCGACCGAGCGCAACGGTACCCACCGCCGCTCCAGCGTGACCCCCGGCGTCACCTCGAGCACGACGTCGCTGGGCCGCTGGGCGCGGTGCCATCGGGCGACCGAATCGGCAGCGGCCAAGATCGCCGCCGTCGGCACGTCACCGTACGCGCGAGCCCGCTCCGGCGTCGCGGCTGTCGTGGCGTCAAGTCGCTGGGACCACTGCGCCACCGCCTCGTCACCACGCGCGCGCACGTCGGCGACGATATCTTCAATCGTAAATTGCTCACTGGTGACCACGGGACGACTCACGGCAACATCCGTTCAACGGGCAGGGTGAGAATCGAGCTCGCCCCACGGGCTTCCAATTCGGGCAGCAGCGACCAGATGTTCGCGGCGGGCACCAGCGCGTGGACGGCCACCGTTCCCGGCGTCGCGAGGTCCATCACGGTTGGTGAGCCCTTGGTCGGCAGGATCGCGGTGACCTCGGCGAGTTGTTCCCGCAAGACATTGAAGAGCAGGTAGCGATTCGCACGGGCGTTGGTGACGCTGCCGAGGACCGTCGTGAGCACTCGTCGACCGATGACGTCGTCAGAGCCGGCGCGACCGACGAGGACGGCCTCTGATTCGAACAACGTCCCGATTGAGCGCAGTCCGTTGGTCCGCAAGGTACTTCCCGTCGAGACCAGATCAATGATGGCGTCGGCGAGTCCGAGGCGCGGCGAGATCTCCACCGCCCCGCCAACGCGCACAATCTCCGCCTGGACTCCGAGTTCACCGAGTGCCGCCGCCGCGATACGCGGGTGCGACGTGGCGATTCGTCGCCCGCGAAGGTCCCCGAGTTCGGTCGCGTCGTCTTCGAGCGACACGGCGGCTTGCAGCGAGCACTTGCCGAATCCCAGGCGCAATAGGACGTCGACTTCGCACTGACGCTCTTCGACAAGGTCTAATCCCGTGATCCCGCAGTCGACGATGCCGTCCTGCACGTACTCGGGCACGTCATCGGCGCGCACGAACAGTAAGTCAATAGCGGCGTTGCGACAGTGCGACTGGAGAACGCGTTCGCCCGGTTCCTGAGGATCAACGCCGCTCGCCTCGAGCAGTGTCCACGACGGTTCGCGCAACCTCCCCTTGCTCGGCAGCGCGAGCGTCAGCCGGCGCGTCATCGTCGGCCCCGGCGGAGCACGATCTCGTAGCCACCCTCGCCGTATCGCAGCCAGTGCGCGACCCGCGTCACCGTCGCGGTCGACGCGCCGGTGCGACGTGAAATCTCGTGATACGGCAGGCCCTCGTCGACCAGTCGGGCAACCTGGAGCCGCTGACCCATCGCGTCGAGTTCGTTCGTGGTGCACAGGTCGCGCAGGAATGACGTCATTGACTGGGCATCGCGCAATCGAACGAAGGCGTTGACGAGTTCATCGAATCGTCGCGCCGTCTCCTCGTTGGTCTCCGCCGGAACTACCTTGCCACTGGTCATAATGCCATGCTAGTATGCTAGAAGACTACTATGCAAGTTATTCCCGCCATTGACCTGCTGGGTACCGAGGTCGTCCGCCTTGACCAAGGCGATTACCAGCGCGTACTCTTTCGCCACCCGCTCGACGACTTCGTTCGCCGCGTCGTCGCCACGCGGCCGTCGCTACTTCACGTCGTCGACCTCGATGGGGCCCGGACCGGCCACGTACGACTCGACGTCATTCGCCAGTGCATCGACCTGGCGTTGCCAATCCCCGTCCAAGTGTCCGGAGGTCTGCGATCGACCGAGATCGCCCGCACCGTACTGGACCTGGGCGTGGCGCGGGTAATCGTGGGATCGGCCGCCTGGTCCGCACCCGACGCCCTGACGAGCTTCGTTGACGCGCTCGGCGAACAACTCGTCGTGGCCCTCGACGTCCGCGACGGACGTCTCGCGGTGCGGGGCTGGCTCGTTGACGCCGGACTCGGCGTGGACGACGCGGTCGAGCGGTGCGTACGCGCCGGCGTGGCCCGACTGCACGTCACCGCCATCGACCGTGATGGCACCATGCGTGGCCCCGACCTCGATCTCTATCGTCGCGTCTGCGCGAGCGGCCTCGCCGTGGTCGCCGCCGGCGGGATCCGCGACGACCACGACGTGGCCGAGGTCGAGGCGGTGGGCTGTGAAGCGGCAATTATGGGGGTGGGTTACCTTGCCCGCATCGGGCTCGCCGTCGATCCGCAATCGCTCTCATAGTGTCGTAGTGATCCGTGGCTTTCTACGGACGTGGAGTGATCTATCGCTACGTCTATAGCAAGTATTGGATCATCCTCTAATGACTTTTTTCCCTAGTGGATAGTTGATGTTTCCTGCGAAACTGGAACCATCACTACGGAAGGGGTTGACAATGAGGCGTAAGACACTGGATCTATTATTGACACTACTGGGAGCGCTACTTTCCCTGGTTCTCTTCTTCGCCTGT